>JAZGBK010000302.1:0-2032 GCA_036476365.1 Dehalococcoidia bacterium | reverse complement strand
GGCCCTATCGGCTGAGGAGCGCCGCCAACTCGTGGGCCTCACCAGGAGGGACATGAACAGGTGATTCCGCCCAAGGCAGTCCACTGCCACAGGTCAGCCACCTGCTTGAGAGATTCACATTACGATGGACTGTTGGAAGGTTTCTAATCACAAGAATCTCTCCGGGCTTAACTCCCCGATAGCGGCCTCGGCTCGGCCTTTGACTATGAGGTCGGCCATTACCCGACCCACCGCCGGGCTGAGGAGAATGCCAAGGGTTCCTAGCCCCGCTGCTATATACACATTGTCCCATCCCGGAAGGCGGCCCAATACGGGCCGCCCGTCTGGGGAGTATCCCAACACCCCCGCCCGCGCTTCTACCAGCTTGGATTCCCTCAGCCGGGGAACCATGCGCACAGCAGCGTCTACCATTCTATTCTTGCTATCCTCTCTTATCCTATCATCCTCCAAGTCCACCCCAGTCTCCTCGATGTACCCCACCACCACAGAGCCGTCCACTTTGGGCACAATGGTCCCCCATGTTTGGCCGAGCAAATACGGGGGCAACCGCTGGGGGACCTCCACCTTGACGCAGGAAGCCCTCACCGGCTCCAGAGGCAGTTTAACCCCCAGCCAGGATGCAGCCTGCGTGCTCCAGGGACCCATGGCGATTACCACTGCCTCAGCCCCCACTTTCGTTCCGCTGCCCAACACTGCCGAGTTTACCTTGTGCCCCCGCAGGCTAAAGTCCACCGCATGGCCATACTTGATGCTGGCCCCGCATCGCTCCGCCCCCTGGGCGAGGGCCAACACATAGCGATAGGCATCCACCACAGCCCCGTGCGGTTGAAGAAGCAACCCGCCTCGAACGGCCGATGACACCCCCAAGCCCAGGGCTCTCAATTCTTCCCCGCCGAGCCAGCTAAGCCCAAAGCCCTCGTCGTTCAGCTCAACCATTCGCTCTTTCAGGAACTTTTCTACCTTTTCGTCCATAGCAATGTGAATCCTGGTGACCTCACCATAATGGGGGTCTACCCCTCCCTCTTCCTTCACCTCTGCCGCGAGTTGTGGGAAACGCCGATAGCTCTCCGACGCCAGCTCAAGACAGGGCCTCAGGCAGTCCTTGGGGTACCGGTCGCCCTCAAAGGTCAACAGCCTCACCGGCGGTCCCACCGCTGCCCACGCCTTCCCTGAGGCCTTACTGGCGATACCATCCATCTCAATCACCTGTGAGGCGACTCCTTGCTTGGCCAGATGATAGGCGATGGAAAAACCGATAGCACCTCCTCCGATGATAGCCACTTCTGCCCTGGCCGCCATGATCCTCCCCTTTTTCCAGTCGTCCGAGTTGTCCGACACCTCAACTCACACCACCGAGTTGAATAGTAAGTATTGGCGACGGTGTTGGCAAGAGAATGGGCCACTTTCAGCTAAACGAAATGGCTAACAGTAAAAGGCAGCAGAAGATATTAGAAAGGGAGAGGAGGCTCGGTGAGGCGCTTACTCCAGCCAGCCTTGTGCGGCAGTATTCTTTAATTTGCGGGTAGGGCTAAGCATATTGAGAGGAGATGTACCGCGTTTCCGCTGTCTCCACCGTGAGGCAGAGCAATGCGCTGCTTCATACCCTTTGCAGGTATCGACGAATCAATCCGGTGAGGCCTGGGCCCGCCGGAACAGGCTATAAACCACGGGGATCACCACCAGGGTAAGGAAGGTAGAGGTCATCAGCCCGCCGATGACCACCGTGGCCAGCTCAGCGCTGATGATGCCCCCTTCACTCACGATGACTGCCAGGGGTATCAGGGCAAAACTGGTGGTGAAGGCCGTCATCAGGATGGGCCGGAGCCGGGTCCGTCCTCCCAGGACCAGCGCCTCGTACAGGCCGAGGCCCCTGGCTCGCAACTGTTCCACAAAGGCGATGAGCACGATGGCGTTGGTGACCACCAGGCCAATGAGCATCAGGATGCCTATCAGCGCGGGCAGTCCAAGGGTACGCTGCGTAAGGTACAGGGCCGCCAGGGCGCCTATGGACGCCAGAGGTAGGCTAAAGATG
>JAZGBK010000301.1:0-2389 GCA_036476365.1 Dehalococcoidia bacterium | reverse complement strand
CTGCTCTCATTGCGGGGGGTGGGGCCACGGCCAGCCCGCATGACGAATCCGTCCTGGGGGGCCCGGCGTTTAAGGGTGGCGGCGATGATGTCCAGCAGGGGAATGTCCTCGGGGCACTCCTCCTGGCAGCGGTGGCAGAAGAAGCAGCCCTCCTCCACCCCGGCAAAGGCACTCAGGTCGCCCCCGGCGGCTATGCCCCTCAGGGAGGTGCCGATGGGCAGGGCGTTGGGGCACACCCGGAAGCAGACATCGCAGTCATCCCGGCAGCGCCCCGCCTCCTTCTTGATGGCGGCCTCGTCTGGAAGGTGGGCACCGTCCCGGTGGAGGTCTGTAGCCACCTTCACCGCCACCTCGGCCGCCTTCCGGGGGTCTCTTATCACAGCGCCATGAGCGCCGCTCAGCAGGTCGGCGGCGATGGCCTCGGCGGGGTCATCGGTGCGGTCGGGGAGGTCGCCCAGGGGCTGGGGGCTGAGATAGATAAGACGGCTGCCGGTGCCGGCCGTCTCCCCCACCAGGTCCAGGGGGATGCAGCCGGTGGAGGCCACCACCACATCGGCCACCCCGGCGTGGAGCAGCTTGGCGGCCTGGGTCATGGGGGCCAGCAGCCGCCCCCGCCCGTAGAAGCGGATGATATCGTGCCCGGCGGGGCCGATGCCACCCACCTCCACCTTCTCGGTAAGCTGGCGCTGCTGGAGCAGGTTTACCGCCTCGTGGGCGGCCAGGACGCTGTCCCCCAGGAAGGCGATGACGGGCTTGCCCGGCTCCAGGCTGCCCAGCCCGGCCTGGGTGGTGGCCTGGGGGTAGTCTATCAGCTCCGCCAGGTCCTTCCCGCCGGCATTGGTAAAGCCCAGGCAGGATATCTTGACCATCTCGGCCACATCCTGGGCCAGCATCAGCAGGGAGCCGGGGTGAAAGGCCATGCCCTCCACGGCGGCGGCCCCGGTGGTGGCAGTGTAACTGGCGGCCATGAGCCTGGCCAGCTGCCTCTCCGCGTAGGAGAGGGCGATGTCAAGGTCGTTCAGGTTCTGGATGTACTGGCCGGTGAGGACGCCGATGGCGGTATAGTCGCTCCTGTCCTGCTGGTGGCCCATACCCACGGCGTAGTCGGGGCCGGAGGCCTTGAGGGCGTAGTCCAGCAGCTCCCGGCTATCGGCCATCTGGGTAAGGCAGCCCCGGCAAGCCCGGCGCAGGCTGAGGCGGGCCTGGTATGTATCCCGCTCCAGGCCACACCTCCCTACCCCCAGGGAGCAGGGCCCCAGGGGACAGTCGCTACACTCCGCCTGGGGACGGGCATACAGCGGGGGGTAGCGCTCCAGCAGGAAGCCATCCCACTCCGCTATGTCCAGGGCATCGGCAAAGGGATAGAGCCGCTCCTCAAACTGGAGGTAGCGGTTCTCCTGCCAGTCCTCGGCGATGGCCTCGGCCACCATGTCCTCCACACCCCGGGGGTCCCGCACCACCTGGCTTACATTGACCTGGCTACCGCCCAGGGTGACCAGCCTGTCGGCCATAGATTACTCCTTTCCGGGGGGACCTACATAAGATCGACTTCCTTCATGCACTTGGGGCACACCTTCTTCTTGGTCATGCCGGCCCGGGTGGGGGACATGGAGATGCCGGGCTTGACCATGGAGGCGGGGGTCATCTCCTGGAACATCACCTCCTTGGCGCAGATGCCACACAGGGGTGTCCCACACTCCTCGCAGTTAATGGATACCTCGTTCTTGTTGCACACGCTGCACAGGTCTGCCATAAGCCACCTCCCTCGGGTTACATTCTAAGCCCCGGCGCCCCGGGCGGCCAGCCGCTCCTGGAGGACGGCATCGGTGATGCCCTCGGCGCCGATGACATATGTCCGGCCCTTGCCGATGCGGGCGATGCGCCGCATGAGCTCCGGGTCGGAGGACTCCTCGCTGATGCAGATGCACGAGATGGTTATCCCCTTGCGGGCCGCCCGGGCCGCCTGCCTCAGGGCGTATTTCTGGGGGGAGGGGTGGGGGGCGGTGGCATCGCCATCGGAGATGAGGATGAGGTGCCGGCTGGCCCGGCCCCCCCGGTGACGGTCAAAGAGGTGGGCCCCCTGCAGCAGCCCGTAGCCGATGTTGGTAAAGGCCTTCTCGTGCAGCTCCATATCTATCACCTTACCACACACCCGGTGGGGGTTGGTGGTGACATCCACCTTGACCTCGGCCATGTTGGAAAAGGTGACCACCCCCACCCGGTCACCGCTCTGGGCGGCGGCCAGGGAGAGGGCGATGGCGCTCTCCTTGGCGTACCACAGCTTCTCCAACTGGCGCATGGTGCCGGAGAGGTCCACCACCAGGATGATATCCATCTTGGCCCGGATGTCCTTGGTGGTGACCATGATGTCCTCCCGGGTCACCCCCTC
>JAZGBK010000300.1:0-3441 GCA_036476365.1 Dehalococcoidia bacterium | reverse complement strand
CTCCCCGAATGGTGAGGCCCTGGGGGTCGTTGACAGTGGGCTTGAAGGAAACATAAACCTTAGCCAGGAACATGGCCCGTCCTCTCCTTGCTAATCTGGGCTAATCGGGCACCCTCTCCGGCCCCTTATTGCGGTAGGTCTCAATGAAGCGGACGATGGCCCCCTCGTCAAAGTCTTCCAGCTCAGCTATGCTGCCCCAGGCGGTGAGGGCTATCCGGGCAGGCATGTCCGGGTAGGGGGCCAGGATGACCTTGGAGCGGTAGCGTTTCACCACCCCCTCTAACTGGGCCACCAGCTCGGGGCAATCGGCGCAGCTATACTGGACCATGATGCCGCCGTGCTCCAGATTGTGTACCTGGAGCTCATCGGGGATGGGGTTGGAATGGACGCCCCAGCGGGCCGTGGTGGCGTAGTGCCAGCCGGAGGTGGGGGGTGTCGTATTGTAGGGGGGGTGAGGCTGGCCAGAGGTCACATGCTGTGTCCCCTGTATGGGCACATGGCCCCCCGGTGGCGGCTCAGAGGGGGAGGGGTTGATAGCGACTACTCCTGCAATGCCCAGCACGAAGATGAGGCCGATGCCGGCAAGCCATATCCGGGAGCGCAACCGGAGCCCACGGCGCGGCGCGGCCCGGGAGACCCGCTGACGGCGGCGCTGCCGGGACACCGCTTAGAGCTCTTGACCGGTGATGCGCTGGAAGGCCTCACGGTAGCGCTGCGCGGTCTGTGACACCACCTCCGGGGCGAGCTGGGGGGCGGGGGGTTCCTTGTTCCATCCCTGGGCCACCAGCCAGTCCCGCAGGGGCTGCTTGTCAAAGCTGGGCTGGGGTTTCCCCGGCTCGTAGGCCGCCCGGTCCCAGAAGCGGCTGGAGTCCGGGGTGAGTAGCTCGTCTATGAGGATAGGTTCCCCCCCCTCCAGGCCGAACTCCATCTTGGTGTCGGCGATGATGATGCCCCGCTCTAGGGCGTACTCGTGGGCGTAGCGGTAGATGGCCAGACACTTCTCCCTAATCCGGGTGGCCAGCGCCTCTCCTATCAGCTCGTTGAGGTGGAACTGGGTCAGGGGCATATCGTGGCCCTCGTCCTCCTTGGTGGTGGGGGTGAACAGGGGGGAGGGCAGCTCCTGGCTCTCCACCAGCCCCGGGGGCAGGGTGTTATCGCCGACCTGGCCCGTCTCGGAGTACTCCTCCCAGGCGGAGCCGGAGAGGTATCCCCGCACCACCCACTCCACGGGCAGTCTCTTGGCCTTCTTCACCAGCATAGTGCGTCCCTCCAGATATGCCGGGGGGGCGGAGCTGGGGGGGAAGAAGCTCTTTACCTGGCTGGCTTCCCGTACCAGGAGCAACATGTGGTTGCGTATGATGTGCCAGGTCTTCTCGAACCAGAAGGCAGAGAGACCGGCCAGTACCCGGCCCTTGTCGGGTACGCCGCCGGGCAGCACCACATCAAAGGCGCTCACCCGGTCGGTAGTCACCATGAGGATGCAGTCCCCCAGGTCATAGTTGTCCCTTACCTTGCCCCGGTAGGGCAGGTGGAGGGGGAGGCCGGTGCTCAGGAGCGGTTCCGTTGACCCGGGGTCGGTCATCTTGTCCCTCCTAACTGCAGGCGCTGGAATATCTCCCGTACCCGGCGCACGAAGAACCCGTAGTCGAACAGGGCCTCCATCTCCTGGGGCGGTAGGACGGCGGTTACCTGGGAGTCGGCCTTGAGCCGGGAGAGGAAATCTGGGCCTCCTTGCCAGGCGGCCATGGCGTGTCCCTGCACTGCCTTATAGGCCCGCTCCCGGCTCAGCCCTTTCTCTATGAGGGCCAGCATCACCCGCTGCGAGAACACCAGCCCCTGGGTGAGGCCCATGTTGCGGCTCATATGCTCCGGATAGACCTGAAGCTCCTTCATAATGTAGGTGAACAGGTGCAGTACATAGTCCAGGGCCAGGCACGAATCGGGCAGGATGATACGCTCGGTGGAGGAGTGGGAGATGTCCCGCTCGTGCCACAGAGCGATGTTTTCCATGGCGGTCACCGAGAAGCCCCGGAGCAGCCGGGATAGGCCGCAGATGCGCTCGCAGAGCTCGGGGTTGCGCTTGTGGGGCATGGCCGATGAGCCGGTCTGCCCCGGCTCAAAGGGCTCCTCCACCTCCCGCACCTCGGTGCGCTGCAGGCCCCGGATTTCGGTGGCGAACTTCTCCAGGGAGCAGCCCGTAAGGGCCACGGCGACCACGAACTGGGCGTGGCGGTCCCGCTGCACAATCTGGCTGGATATGGCTGCCGGCTCCAGCCCCAGGCGGCGGCAAGCGGACTCCTCCACTTCCAGTGGGACTGTAGCGTGGGTGCCCACGGCCCCGGAGATTTTGCCCACGGATATCTGGCGGCGGGCCTCCTCCAGGCGGGCCCGGTTGCGTTTCATCTCCTCGGCCCACAGGGCGAGCTTGAGGCCCAGGGTGGTAGGCTCGGCATGCACGCCGTGGGTGCGGCCCATCATGATGGTATCCCGGTAGCGCACTGCCTGCTCTTGGAGCACGCCGGTGAGCCCTTCCACCCCCCCGGATAGCAAGCCGATGGCCTCCTGGAGCTGCAGGCTCAGGGCGGTGTCTATGACATCGGAGGAGGTGAGGCCGAAGTGTATAAAGCGGCTCTCCTCCCCCACCGTCTCCGCCACCGAGCGCAGGAAGGCGGTCATATCGTGGTGGGTCTCCTGGAGGAACTGCTGCATGCGGCCCAGGTCAAAGCGGGCGGCCCGGATGGCAGGCAGTGCCTCCTGGGGCACCACCCCGGCCTCGGCCCAGGCCTCGGCCACGGCGATTTCCACCTGGAGCCATTTGGAGAATTTGCTCTCCTCCGACCATAATTGCTTCATGTCTGGCCGGGAGTAACGCTCAATCATGCCTCACCAGTCCTTGGCCATCTCCTGGCGGTGGGCCTCCACCGCTTTTCTGATGGAGTCGTGTTTCAGGGATAGGATGCGGGCGGCCAAGTGGGCGGCGTTCTTAGCGCCGTTGATGGCTACGGTGGCCACCGGCACCCCACCCGGCATCTGCACCATGGAGTACAGGGCATCCGTCCCCTTGAGCTCGGTAGTGGACAGGGGGAGGCCGATGACTGGAAGAGGCGTCCAGGCGGCCAGCACCCCGGCCAGGTGGGCGGCGCCCCCGGCGGCGGCGATGAGCACCTCAATGCCCCGCCCCGGGGCCGATAGCCCGTACTCCCGCTCGTTCTCCGGCTGGCGGTGGGCGGAGAGCACCCTCACCTCGTAATCTATGCCCATCTCCGCCAGCGTCTTTATGGCCGCATCCACCAGAGGGGCATCGTTGGCCGAGCCCATCACTACCCCTACTAAAGGCATACCTTCACCTCCCCAGCGGCGATGTCCCGCCGGTAATGGGAGCCCTCAAAGTATATCCGGGAGAGGCTTTCATACACTTTCTCCCGGGCGGCGGCCATGTCA
>JAZGBK010000030.1:0-6477 GCA_036476365.1 Dehalococcoidia bacterium | reverse complement strand
GAACCACTTGTTCTCAAAGAACTCGGGGACAAAGCGGGGGAAGAACCACATGGGCTGGAGCATGCCCAGCATCACCATACTTGCCAGCGGCCAGGATATAGCCAGGTTGATGAGCTGGCGGCGGATTTCCCGCTGCCTCTCCTGCCGCTCCCGGTCCAGGGCGGCCTCCCCCTCTAACTTCTCCTCCACCCCGTAGTCCAGGTCCTGTACCGCCCGTCTAATCTCCTTGATGCCGGTAACGGCGGAGAGGTACTCCACCCTGCCGGTGCCGGAGGCCAGGTTCACCGCTATTTTGGAGACTCCCGGCAGGTCCCCCACCGCTGTCTGAATCTTCTCCACGCAGGAGGCGCAGGTCATGCCGGTGATGTGGAGCAGGGCCGTATCCCGGCCCACCCCGTAGCCGGTGTCCCGGATGGCCCTCTCCAGGTCGGGGAGCGCCGTGCGGGCGGGGTCGTAGTCCACCGAGGCCTGGCCGGAAGCCAGGTTCACCTGGGCCTCAGCCACCCCCGGCACCTCCTCCAGGGCCTCGGTAACATGGGCCACGCAGGAGGCGCAGGTCATGCCGGTGACAGGTATGACTACACGGTTCTTCTGTTGCTGGGCATTACTCTCGTCAGCCATCTCTTTACTCCGCCTACCCCTCCGGCATCTCCACGGCATGCTGGGTTATGTCTAAGGAACAGCCGTGGTGCTGGGTGCAGAACTCCTGGCATGCTTGCGCCCACTTCTGTTCGGTGTAGGCGAAGTCACACGCCTCACAGATGTAGTAGGTCTGGTCCTGGCGCTGGACTTCCTTAGCCATGTCTCTCCTCCTTATATCAGCATATCAGCGGCGCACCGCCCGGCGGAGCACGCCCATCAGCTCGCGGATGCGCTCCTCACCGGCGCCCTCGCGGATGGCATCGGAGACGCAGCCCTCAATGTGGTTCTGGAGCACCAGCAGGGCCACCTCGTCCACGGCGGCGGAGATGGCGTTGAGCTGCTGGACTATGTCCACGCAGTAGCGGTCATCTTCCATCATGCGCTGCACGCCCCGGGCCTGGCCCTCAATGCGCTTGAGCCGGGCCAGTAGGGACTCTTTATCTTTGGTGTAGCGGTACCGCCGGGGCTGGGTGCTCGTCTGGGCCATGGGCCGCCTCCTCTCATAGTGGGCATATACCCCCTACCTGTATATAGTATATGGCAGAGGCGAAGGGATGTCAAGGCTTTTTATCGGCCGGCTTTCAGCAAAGTGCTGCGCTACCCAACTCTGGCGAGGTGCCCCACATCTTCCGCCCCGGGGAGATGGCGGCTCAGCGCAGCCGGCGCAGGCGGGGGGCGGTGAGCAACACCCCACCCATAAGCACTACCCCCGCCACCCCGAAGAGCATCATGGTCATAGGGGCACCGAACCGCTCGGTGAGGGCACCGGCCACCAGGCTCCCCGCCGGCAGGGTGGTCACCGCCAGCCCCCTGAGGCCCATTACCCTGCCCCGCATCTCCCCGGAGACGGAGGTCAGCAGCACGGTGGCGCTGGATACCATGGCCACATCCTGGAAGATGCCCCCGGCGAATAGCAGGCCCAGGGACAGGGGATACCAGGAGGAAAGGGCGAAGCCTACCAGCATCACCGGCCATAGGATAAAACCTAACGCCAGGAGCCTGCCCCGGCGCCGGGGGTGCCTCAGGGAAGCCAGGCCCAGGTTGGCCATCAGCGCCCCGGCGGCGATGGCACCGATAAGCAGCCCCAGCCCCCCCGCCCCCACATCCAGCACATCCCTGGCGAATACCGGCATCAGGGCGTGGGATAGCGGGAACCCCAGCAGGTTGGCCAGGGCCGCCAGCATCAGCACCGCCCGGATGTTGGGCTCCCGGAGGGAGTAACCGAGGCCCTGCCGCAGCCCTTGCCACACCGACTCCCTTTCCTCGGAGCGGGCCACCGGCGTCCGAGACAGGGACAGGACCGCTACTACATTGGCGACGTACAGCGCTGCCACCAGGCCGTAGGCCCCGGAGAAGCCCACCAGCAGCAGTAAGGAACCCCCCAGCACCGGCCCGACCACAGCGGTGATGTTCTGGGCAGCCCGGTTCACCGCTACAGCGTTGAGCATGTCACCGC
The DNA here is from genome assembly GCA_036476365.1 of Dehalococcoidia bacterium. GTDB lineage: Bacteria > Chloroflexota > Dehalococcoidia > JACVQG01 > JAHKAY01 > JASLQE01. The sequence goes on along the minus strand of JAZGBK010000030.1, from coordinate 4,379 downwards.
TCTCCACCACATCCCCTATCATGGCAAAGCGGGCGGGGTAATCAAAGGCATAGGTCGTCCCCGCCACCAGGACGGCGGCAAATATGTGCCACACCTGGAGCCACCCGGTAGCCAAAAGCGTTAGCAGTCCCAGGGCGGTGATGGTGTTGATACTCTGGGCCACCAGCAGCAGGCGGCGTCGCTCTATGCGGTCGGAGAGGGCGCCGCCCAGCGGTCCCAGGCTCCAGCCAATGAACCGGAAGGCGCTGGCCACCCCTACCAGGAAGGGGGAATCGGTCAGCTCCAGCACCAGCCACCCCAGCACCACCACCTCCATCCACCGGGCAGCGAAGAGAAAGAAAGAGGAAAGGACCAGCAGGCGGAACTGCCGGTATTTCAGCACCCTCAGGCTGTGGAGCACCAAGCTATTGTAGCACGGTAACCGCCCTCGCCCTTGGTGCCCCTCTTATCCACGCTGCAGGCAGCGGTGCCCCTGTGAAGCGGATGGGTGACAGGATGGGATGCGCCCAGGCGGGGTAAGGCTATATGATTATCTCTTTTTCCTTAAGCCGGGCAATCTCATCCCAGGTGTAGCCGCCGATGTCCACCAGGACTTCCTCGGTATGCTGGCCCACCTCGGGGGCCGGGGTCCTCACCCTCCCCGGTGTTTTGGTCAGTTGGACTGGGAAACCCACCTCTTTGAGCACACCATGGATAGGGTGCTCCACAGTGGTGAGGTAGGCGTTCTCCCATGCCTGAGGGTCCTGGGCCAGCTCCACATAGCTATTAACCGGGGCAGTAGGTAGCCGGTGCTCCCGCATAACACTCAGCCATTCCGCCAGCGGCCTGGTGGCGAACACCTGGTCCAGGATGGAGACCAGGGCAGCGGAGTTCTCGGCCCGGAGGGCAGCGCCGTCAAACCTGTCGTCTGCCACCATCTCTTCCCGGCCAATGGCCTTACAAAAGGCGGGCCAGAAGCGGTCGCTCCAGCCCATGCCCAGGCAAATCCATTTTTCGTCGCCGGCCTGATACAGGTTGCGCAGTGGGTTGGGCATACTCCTCCGGCTCAGCTTCTGGGGGTGCTCGCCGGTGATGAGGTATGCTTGCAGGGCCATGGCCTGCAAAGCTATCTGGCCGCCGAACAGGGAGCTATAAAGCTTCTGCCCCTCACCGGTGCGCTCCCGGTGAAACAGGGCCAGCATTATGCCATAGGCCAGCATGGTAGCCCCCGTGTGGTCGCCTATGGCGACCATTCCCATAGAGGGAGGTGGCTCGCCCGGTTCTCCTATGACGCTGAGCAGTCCGCTGCGGGCCATAGTGGCATAGTCCTGAGTGGGCAGGTCAGCATCAGGCCCCTGACCCCCATAGCCGGTGGCCAGGGCATAAATCAGGCTGGGGTTAAACTCAACCAGCTCGTCGTAACCCAACCGCCAGCGTTTCAGGGTGGTCTCCCGGAGGTTGGACACGAAGACATCAGCATTGCGCACCAACCTGTGGATTACCTCCGATGCTCCCTCTCGCCGCATATTGAGCCCCACCGATTTCTTATTCCGGCTCTGAAGCTCCACCAGGTAGTTGATGGGGTAGGGCTGGGGCAGGCCGTCCAGGCGGTGTGCCCGGGCGGGGTCGCCGCCGGGCAGGTCCTCTATTCTGATAACATCCGCCCCCATATCCCCCAGCAGGGCAGTCCCCAGGGGCCCGTTAATCAGCACCGTCAAGTCCAGGATTCTAACCCCTTCCAGGGGCATCCTCATAATGTACACTCTCCTTACGGTCCCAGCGTGGGCGGTCCCGGCGTGGCCTCTATCTTACGCCGCCGCCCTGCTGGCAGCAAGCGACCAGTGAGCAGAACCGGCAATATGGAGTCCATCCGGCGCCCAGGGGGGGCGGGTGACGGGACATCAAAGTGCCGCTCGGGGGCCTAATTGTATTTGTTCATGGCGGCCTCTATGCCCTCCCGCAGCAGGCACTCCACGGCCTCCGCCGCCCGCCGGATGGCCCCCGCCACCGCCTCCCCCTCATCCCCGCCGAAGTGGCCCAGCACATAGCCTATAGGGTCTCCCACCGGCGGGCCGATGCCGATGCGCATCCGGGGGAAGTCCTGGCCCTTCCCAGAGGGAAGGGCGGCAATGATGGACTGCATGCCGTGGTGGCCCCCGGCACTGCCCCTGGGCCGCAGCCTTATCTCGCCGGGGGGCAGGTCCATATCGTCGTAGATGACCAGCAGGTCGCTGAGGGGGAGGCGGTGCTTGCGCACCAGGCAGCCCACGGCGGTGCCGCTGAGGTTCATGTAGGTATGAGGCCGGGCCAGCAGCACCGGACAGGAGGCAATCTCCCCCGGGGCCACCCTGGCCCGGCACTCCCGGCGGGAGAAGGTTAGACGGTGTTTACGGGCCAGGTATTGCAGGCAGCGAAAACCCACATTGTGGCGGGTGGCCACGTACTCCTGGCCCGGGTTGCCCAGGCCCACTATGAGTTTCACGGGGAGCGTCACGGCTCCCAGGTGAGCCGGATGCGTTTGCCAGGGTGCTGCCGGCGTGCGCTCTCAAAGGCCTGGCGCAGCTCTGTATCCAGACGGGCCAGCTTCTGCCGGAGATCGGCCACTGCTTTCAGCAGCCCCACCTCCTGGCCGGCCACCTCGCCGCGGTAGCGCCACCCCCGCAGGCTCCCGTTCAACCGCCGGGGCCTCGTCACCGGGTCTCCCCTATGAGCTTCAAGAACTCCTCCTCGCCGATGACTCTGGTGCCCAGTGCCCGGGCCCGCTCCAGCTTGGAGCCGGGACTGGACCCCGCCACCAGGTAGGTGGTCCTGCGGGTGACGGTGGAGCCCACCGCCCCACCCAGCGCCTTTATCCTGGCCTCGGCCTGGGAGCGGGCCATGGACTCCATCTGGCCGGTGAGCACGAACTCCATACCGGAGAGGGAGAGCCCTTCCCGTACGGGAAGGGCGGGGGCGGCCCGCTGTTGCTCCATGTTTACCCCAGCCCGGCGCAGTTTGTCAATGATTCTGCGGTTCCCTTCCTCCTGGAAGAAGGCGGCCACACTGCCGGCTATCTTGGGGCCGACGGTAGGGATGGCCGCCAGATCCTCCTCAGTGGCCCGCATGAGCCGGCCCATGGTGGGGAAATGCTCCGCCAGCACTCCGGCCACCTCCTCCCCCACATGCAGGATGCCCAGGGCGAAGAGCAGCCGTGATAGGGGGCGGCCCCTGCTGCGCTCTATGCTGGTGAGCACATTCTGGGCGCTCTTGTCGGCCATCCTCTCCAGGGTGAGGAGCTGCTCCTTTTTGAGGTAGTAGAAGTCGGCCACATCCCTTACCAGCCCGACCTCAAACAGGGCCTGGCACAGCTTGGTGCCCACCCGGTCTATATCCATAGCGCCGCGGGCGACGAAGTGGCGCAGCCGCTCCAGTGCCTGGGAGGGGCAGGCAGCGTTGGGGCAGCGGCTCATTACCTCGCCTTCGGGCTTGACCACCGGGGTGCCGCAGGCAGGGCAGTGGGTGGGCGTTACGAACTCCCGCTCCCGGCCGGTGCGCAGGCTCACCACCGGCCCCACCACCTCGGGGATGACCTCCCCCGCCCGCTGCACGACGACGGTATCGCCGATGCGGATGTCCTTGCGGCGGATGTCCTCCTCGTTGTGCAAGGCGGCCTGCCTGATGGTCACCCCCCCCACGGCCACCGGCTCCAGGATGGCGAAGGGGTTGAGGCTGCCGGTGCGGCCCACATTGATGCCGATGTCCAGCAGCCGGGTGGTGGCCTGGACGGCGGGGAACTTGTAGGCGACGGCCCAGCGGGGCTCCCGGGCCACGGTGCCCAGCTCCCGCTGCAGGGCGATGGAGTTCACCTTGACCACCACCCCGTCCGCCTCGTAGGGCAGCTCCTCCCTCCCCTCCAGCCACCGGCGGTAGAAGGCCTCCACCTCCCCGGCGCTCTCCATGCGGGAGTTGTGGGGGTTGGTCTTGAAGCCCAGGGAGCCCAGTAACTGCAGGGTCTCCCAGTGGGTGGGGGGTATGTCGCCGTCCTCGGCCCAGCCCAGGCCGTAGATGTAGATGTCCAGGGGGCGGGAGGCAGTGATGTGGGAGTCAAGCTGGCGCACCGAGCCGGCGGCGGCGTTACGGGGGTTGGCGAACAGGGGCTGGCCCTGGGTGGCCCTGTCCTCATTGAGCTTCTTGAACCCATCCCTGGTGAGGAACACCTCCCCCCGCACCTCAAAGCGGCGGGGGAAGGGCCGGTCCGGGGACAGGGAGAGGGGGATACTGCGCACCGTCCTCAGGTTCAGGGTGACATCCTCCCCCCGGTAGCCGTCCCCCCGGGTGGCCCCCCTCACCAGACGGCCCCACTCGTAGGTGAGGGCCACCGCCAGGCCGTCCATCTTCAGCTCGCACACCATGTCAAAGGT
>JAZGBK010000003.1:0-2010 GCA_036476365.1 Dehalococcoidia bacterium | reverse complement strand
AAAGAGGACGTTGAAGCCCTGCGCCGCCAGGGGGCCTTGGGTTAGCTCTCCAAAAGGAGGAGCACGCCATGTTGGAGCCACAAGCCAGGCAAAGGCTGACCGAGCTGGGGCTCAGCGAGGAGGAGATGTCCCGGGTGGGGGACAGGGTGAAGCGCGTCCTGGGCCAAGCCTCCACCATGCGTCAGTACCAGATAGTGGCCGAGGTCACCCAGGCCAGGTATTGCAACGCCGAGCTGAAGGTGGGCCAGAAGATAGTCTTCTCCTGTATGCCCTTCAAGCTGGATACCGCTCAGACCGATTGCCCCCTGTGCCTCCGGGCACTGGCCCCGGTGCTGGACCCGGTAACCACCCTCCGGGAGCTGATGCTGGCCGGGGTTGACCCCGCCGGGCCGGACATGACCCGCGGGGCGGGGTGCCTGGACCCCGGCCTGGAGCAGGGAGGCCTAGGCCATGTGCGCTTCAAGGTGTACCTGAATAAAGCGTCCTGAGCCGGTATGCACCACACCCTGCGCTTCTACCGCCGCCGCCAGAGGCACTTTTTACGCTTCTACATGCTGGGGGGCAGGCTCACCCGGCTGCCCCTGGTGGGCCGGCTGGTGCGGGCACTTGCCAGCAGCTATGGCTACAACATGCACACCAGCTACTCCCTGAGCCTATCCCAGGCCCACCAGGTAGTGGAGCATACGCCCCAGGTGCTCCTGGGGCCCTGCCGCTGCCGCCAGGTGATCCACCACTGCCACGCCCCGCTACAGGCGGAGCTCGTTATCGGGGTGGGGGCACGGGTCTTCCCCCAGGACCGGCCCGGGGAGTACAAACCCATCACCAGGGAAGAGGCCCACGCCCTGCTGGACGAATGTCACCGCATGGGGATGTTCCACACCATTATGCAGTGCCAGCAGCAGTTCTACGCCCTGTGCAACTGCTGCCGCTGCTGCTGCGTGCCCACCCGCCTGCGGGCCGATTACGGCATCCGGGGCACCATGGTGAAGGCGGGCGGCTCCGCCCTGCCCGCGGAGCTGGCCACCCTGATAGGGAGCAAAGCGTGACCGGAGCGCCCGCCTTGCTTTATGTCAACTCACCGATGCCTTTTGCAGAAAGGGGAGCTTAAGTGCTGGACCCCCAGACGGTGAACCGGCTCAAGGAGACGCTGGGCATCAGCGATGCCGAGATAGCCGACCTGTCCCCCCGCCTGGAGGGCGTCATGGCCCTGTGCGCCCCGCTGGAAAAGGTGCGCATCGTCGCCGAGGTGATGAGCTCCGTCAACTGCCTGGCCGGCATCAGAAAGGGGCACAAGCTGGTGTTCAACATCCTGCCCTTCACCCTGAACATGGAGGAGACCAACTGCCCCCTGTGCGTGCGGGCGCTCACCCCCATAATGCCACCGGCCCACGGCATGTGGGAGCTGGCCATGAACGGCACCCGGAACACCCCCCGGGGCCAGGCCCGGGTAGCCGGGTGCATGGACGCCGGCCTGGACTGGGGCGGCCTGGGGCATGTGAAATTCAAGGTCCACATCCGCACCGTGGAGTAGTGCCTATCCCATTAGAAAGAACGCCTTTCTGTCCCACCCGCCCACCCACAAGATTTTATCTGGGGGACACCCCCAGACTTCCACCAAAGGGCTTCGCCCCTCATAGATTTACCGAGGGCGGGTGGGCGAGAAGGAAAAAGGTCGCTAACGGCTCAGCGGCCCAGGCGGCGGGCCAGGAGCTGGGCGGTGTGCAACACCTCCACCCCCTCCCCCAAGAGGCCCCGCCGGAGCTGCAGCAGGCACCCCGGACAGCCGGTGGCCACCACCCCGGCCCCACTCCCCTTCACCGAATCCACCTTGCGCTGGAGAAGAGCACCGGATAGCTCCGGGAAGTTCAGTGAGACGGTGCCGGCGAAGCCGCAGCAGGCATCGGCATCCGCCATCTCCCTGATTTCATACCCCGCCCGGCGCAGCAGCTCCCGGGGAAGCTCCTTTACCCCCTGCCACCGGTTGAGGTGACAGGGGTCGTGGTAGGTGAC
>JAZGBK010000299.1:0-2044 GCA_036476365.1 Dehalococcoidia bacterium | reverse complement strand
CGAGCCACATCTGCTGTTCACCAAGCGCACCTACGAGGTGGAGCACTATAAGGGGCACATCTCCTTCCCCGGCGGCGCTTACCATCCAGCGGAGGACGACAGCCTGCTTCTCACCGCCCTCAGGGAGACCGAGGAGGAGATAGGACTGAAGCCGGAGGATGTGGAGGTGCTGGGGGAGCTGGACTCCATCATCAGCATGAGCCACGGCTTCTTCATCGCCCCCTTCGTGGGGGTCTTCCCCCACCCCTACCCCTTCCAGACCAGCGCCATAGAGGTGGCCGAGCTGATAGAGGTGCCCCTGGCCCACCTTATGGACAAGCGCTTCGCCTGGGAGGAGCGTCGCCCCGACGGCCGCATGGGCCACTTCTTCAACTACAACGGCAAGGTCATCTGGGGCAGCACCGCCGCCATCGTGCGCCAGCTACTAAATATTATCCAAGAGGAGGGGCTCTTTGAGTGAGAAAAGGCAGCTCCCCGTACTGGAGGGGATTTACCATATCCCCGATGACCCCTCTCAGCCACCCCATCTGGTGGGCAGCCGCTGCCAGGCCTGCGGCTACACCGCTTTCCCCAAGAGGGCCATCTGCCCCGCCTGCCTGGGGCGGGACACCATGCAGGAGGCGGCCCTCAGCCGGCGGGGGGTGATAGAGACCTTCACCGTCTCCTATGTGGCCCCGCCCGGTTTCCAGGCACCCTACCTCCAGGCGTATGTGAGGCTGCCCGAGGGGCCCCGGGTGTTCTCCGTCCTGGCCGCCCAGGAGGGGGAGGTGGACATGGGCACCGAGGTGGAGCTGGTGATAGAGAAGCTGGCCGAGGACGAGCAGGGCAACGACCTGATTGGCTACAAGTTCCGGCCGGTGAGCAAGGGGTCAGAGGATTGAAAGGTAGAAAGCGAACGGGGGTGCCCCGATGTATCGGGGACAGGGGCCTGGGGGTGTCCCCCAGAGTATATTTCTACTTCCCCCTCTTCCTGTAGGGAGAGGGGGACTGAGGTCCGATGATGCTTCGCTCATCGGACTCCGAAAGGCAAAGCACTATTCGGAGGGGTGAGGGTGATACACCCCCCAAAGGAGGCCACATGAGGGAAGTAGCGGTGATAGGGGTGGGCATACACCCCTTCGGCAAGTACCTGGACAAGGGGATCAAGGAGCTGGGCCGGGAGGCGGCATGGCGGGCCATTGAGGACGCCGGGGTCTCCCTGCCGGACATCCAGGTGGCCTATGTGAGTAACGCCCTGGCCGGGCTCATCACCGGGCAGGAGGGGGTGCGGGGGGAGGTGGTGCTCCGGGACGCCGGCTTCTCCGGCATCCCCATCATCAATGTGGAGAACGCCTGCGCCTCCGCCATCACCGCCTTCCGGGGGGCGTGGCTGGAGGTGGCCTCCGGCATGGCCGATGTGGCCCTGGCCTTGGGGGTGGAGAAGCTCTACTGCGAGGACACCCGCCAGTCCATCAAGGCCCTGGCCGCCGATAGCGACCTGGAGCTGGGCCGGCTGGGATTCCAATTCACCTCCTACTACGCCATGGAGCTTAAGAAATACATGCAGCGCAGCGGGGCTACCAGGGAGCATTTTGCCCAGGTGGTGGTCAAAAACAGCTACAATGGCTCACTTAACCCCCATGCCCAGCACCGTCGCCCCCTGAGCCTGGAAGAGGTGCTGGGCTCCCGGCTCATCGCCGAGCCTCTCACCCTCTACATGTGCTCCTCCATGGGGGACGGGGCGGCGGCGGCCATCCTGTGCGCCAAAGAGGAGGCCCACCGCTTCACCTCGGGCCCTCTGGTGGAGGTGGCTGCCTGCTGCCTGCGCTCCGGCATGTTCCGCCGTCCCGGCGAGGTGGAAGTCTCCAGCGCCACCCTCACCGCCCGGCAGGCCTACAACTTGGCCGGGGTAGGCCCCGAAGACATAGATGTGTGCGAGGTACACGATGCCATGGCCCCGGCGGAGCTGATGATTTACGAGGAGCTGGGCTTCTGCGGCCCCAACGAGGGGCCCCTGCTCATTGAGGAAGGGGCCACCACCCTCAAGGGCCGTATCCCGGTCAAC
>JAZGBK010000298.1:0-3378 GCA_036476365.1 Dehalococcoidia bacterium | reverse complement strand
TGGCCTTCTCCACCATGACGCCGGAGGAGCTGGCCACCAACTGGGCCAAGGACCCCATCGCCGGCATCGCCCACTTCCTTCCTCTGCAGCTGGCCGACCATGTACCGGAAGGCCCTGTAGCCAGCATGGTGTTTGTCTGGTTCGTGGATGTGCTGAAACGGCTCCTGCCGCCCATGGTGGCCCTGCTGGGGGGCACTATCCTGCTAATCGCCACCAATGCCGGCCTCATCGGCATCTCCCGGCTGGCGTTCTCCCTGGGCAGGAATCGCCAGATTCCCGGTGCCTTCAGCCGTATCCACCGCCGCTTCAAGACGCCCTATGTGGCTATCATCGTCTTTAGCGCCGCGGCCCTCCTTGTCCTGGTCCCCGGCATGTTCCAGCCGAAGTTCCTCACCGCCCTGGGGGCCCTGTACACCTTCGGCTCCCTGCTCTCCTTTGCCATTGCGCACCTCTCCATTATGACCCTGCGCATAAGGCAGCCTCAGCTTCACCGGCCCTTCCGCAAGGGGCCCAATTTCAAGGTGGGGGGTAGGGAAATACCGGTTACCGCTCTGGTGGGCTTTATAGCCACTGCTCTTATATGGGGCGTCATCGTCGTCACTCAGCCCGACAGCGGGTGGGTGGGCTTTATCTGGATGGCTGTGGGCCTCATTTTCTACCTGGTGTACCGTAGAGTGCGGCGGCTACCGCTGGTCTCCGTCCCGGAAAAACCGCAGGGCCCCCTCTAAGGGCCATTGCCCCGGAGGAAACTACGGCTTATAATGGTGGGCGATGGTTTCTCAGAGGGTGCTGGTGCCTGTGAAAGGTGACCCAGCCGACGAGTCAGCCATAAGGCTGGCTTGCAATATGGCTCAGAAGAACAAGGGCAAAGTCTACGCTATTTATGTTATTGAGGTGAAGAGAAGCCTGCCCCTGGAGGCCATCATAGACCCGGAGGTGGAGCGGGGTGAAGCTGTGCTGGACAGGGCAGAGGAGTATGCCGCGGACGCTGACTATGAGGTGGAGACCGAGCTCCTCAAGGCCAGGGAGGTGGGCCCGGCCATTGTGGATGCCGCCGTGGAGAAAGAGGCCGACCTCATAGTAATGGGAGTTAGCTACAAGCGCCGTTTCGGCGAGTTCAGTATGGGCCGCAATGTGCCCTATGTGCTCAAGAACGCCCCGTGCCGGGTCATCCTGTCCCGGGAGCCAGTCCCCGAGGCGGAGGTCAGGTAAGGGGATTGAAGGTCATAATCATGGGCTGTGGCATGGTGGGGGCCGAGCTCGCCGCCCTGCTGGATTCCGAGGAAAACCAGGTGACCATTCTGGACCTGGACCCAGATAGGTTTGAACGGCTGCCTCCTACTTTCAAAGGCGAGGCCCTAATTGGAGACGGCACCGAGGAGGAGGAGCTGGAGAGGGCGGGGGTGAGGGAGGCTGATGCCTTTGTGGCGCTCACCGAGGAAGACAACCGGAACATCCTGGCCGCCCAGACGGCCAGGCACATCTACAAGGTGCCCCGGGTGCTGTGCCGGATTTATGACCCGGCCCGTAGCGAGCTCTATGAAGAGCTGGGCCTGGATACCTTCAGCCCCACCCGCATAGTAGCCCACCTGCTGCGGCAGAAGCTGGTAGGATAGCCCGTGTACATAGTCATCGTCGGTGGCGGCCGCGCCGGCCATAGCCTGGCCAAGACCCTCCTGGAGGAGGAGCACGAGGTGCTGGTGGTGGACAAGGAGGACCAGGTTTGCGAGGAGATTAACGAGGAGCTGGGCAGCATTTGTGAGGTGGGGGACGGTTGCGATACCGCTGTGCTGCTGGAGGCCGGGGTGGAGCGGGCGGATATGTTTGTGGCCATCACCGGCTCCGACGAGGACAACCTGGTAGCCTGCCAGCTGGCCAAACATCGCTTCCGTGTGCCCCGTACCGTCGCCCGGGTAAACAACCCCAACCATGAGCCCCTGTTCAAGGAACTGGGTATAGATATCACCGTGAGCAGCATCAACTTGGTGCTGGAGCAGATAGAGCATGAGGTGCCCAACCACTTCCTCACCCACCTGGTGAGCCTGGATAATGCCCGGCTGGAGATGGTCCAGGTGAAGATACCTGAAGGGTCGGCGGTGGTGGGCAGGAATGTGGGGCAGATAGACCTCCCCTCCGGCGCCCTGATTACCCTGCTGCTCCGGGGGGGCCGGCCTCCTCAGAAACCCGATGAGGACACGGTGCTGGAGGCTGGCGATGAGGTGGTGGTGGTCATCAACCGCGAGAGCGAGGATGCTCTGCGCCAGGCCCTTACACAGGAGCCAGCCCCGGAGGCGGAAGCGGAGGGGGAGTGACCCGGCGCATCGGATACCTGGGCCCCCAGGGCACTTTCACCGAGGAAGCGGCCCTGCTCTATGATAGCCAGGCGGAGCTGGCCCCCTTACCCAGCATCTCCCAGGTAGCTAAGGCGGTGGTCAGCCGCCAGGTGGATGAGGGGGTGGTGCCCATTGAGAACAGCATCGGTGGCTCCGTCCCCGAGACCCTGGACCTGCTCATCCAGCAGTCCCGCCTCTTTATCCATAGCGAGGTGTGGCTGCCTATCCGTCTTTATCTACTGGTGAGGCCGGGGACGGAACAGGGCAATATAGACACCATCTTCTCCCACCCCCAGGCCCTGGCACAGTCCCAACGCTTCATCGAGCGGTATTTCCCCGATGCCAGGCTCCTGGCCGCTCCCAGCACAGCGGCGGCCGTGGAGCAGATGATGCAGGACACCCAGGGGGCGGCGGCCATCGGCACCAGGCGGGCGGCACAGCTGTTCCACGCTAAAGTCCTGGCCCGGCGCATACAGGACTACTCGGTCAATGTCACCCGGTTTGTAGTCCTGGCCCAGGCGGACCAGTCTTCCACCGGGGACGACCGCACCTCATTATGCTTCTCCTTCGCTGAAGACCGGCCCGGCCAGCTGGTGGCGGTGCTCCAGGAGCTGGCTGAGCGGGGGATAAACCTGATAAAGATTGAGTCGCGTCCCCTGAAAAAGACGCCCGGCCACTACTATTTCCTGGTGGACCTGGAGGGCCACCGCCAGGATGCACATATCGCCAAGGCCCTGGCCCGGGTAAAGAGCATGACCATCCTGTTCAAAATCTTCGGCTCCTATCCCCGGCACCGGCTGGAACAAAAGCAAGGAGGCGGCTATGCCCATAGTGAGGATTGAGATGTGGCCGGGGCGTACCCACGCCCAGAAGGCGGAGCTGGCCCGGGTCATCACCGAGGCCATGGTGACCATCGCCCACACCACCCCGGACTCCACAATCGTGGTCTTTCAGGAGGTGGCTAAGGATGACTGGGCCCAGGGAGGCAAGCTGGCCACTTAGACCCCTCCGGCCGATGGCGGCCATCCTTTGTCCTCCCGCTCAC
>JAZGBK010000297.1:0-4916 GCA_036476365.1 Dehalococcoidia bacterium | reverse complement strand
CCAGCCGGTGCATGGCCTCCCGGCCCCCCGCCTGCCTGAGATTTATGGCCACGGACTTCTTGCCCCGGCTCTGTAGCTCTATCAGGTAGTTTATGGGGCTGGGGGGGAAAACGCCGGTGGCAGCAGACAGGTTGAGCCCCCGGGCCGGGTCCCCCTGGGGGACATCCTCCACCTTGATGACCTCCGCACCCATGTCCGCCAGCATGGCAGTGCCATAAGGGCCCTGGAGCCAGACGGTGAGGTCCAGCACTCTTATGCCTTCCAGAGGTGTACCCATTTTTCCTCCCCCTTCGCCGGTACCTGCCGGGCGTTTCCCACCATTTTAGCGTGGTATCAGGCGTTGTCAAGTATGGCTCTGATATCGGTTGCCAAACTGTCTCCGTCCCGACCCGCCGGGTGGGCGGGAGTGGAGGTAGCTGCTTGACGAGCTCTATAACTCACCTTTCCCACGCCGGGGCTCCGTGCTATAATGGCTAATGTTTGCCAGGAGGTTTGTTTTTGCGCGAGTATGAGTTGGTAGTGATATTCAGCCCCGAAATGGAAGAAGAGGCCCTCAACTCCAGCCTGGAGAAGTTGGGCGGCTGGATTGACGCCAAAGGCGGCACTGTTACCACTCAGGAACAGTGGGGCCGCAAGAAGCTTTCTTACCCCATAAAGCGCTTCCGTGAAGGCATTTTCGTCCTGACCCAGTATCAGGGTGGCCCCCAGCTTAACCGGGAGCTGGAGGGCAATCTGAAGTTTGCTGAGGAGGTACTGCGTTACCTGCTGGTAAAAAAAGAGTGAGGGGTAAAGATGGCCGACTTGAACAAGGTGATGCTCATCGGCAATGTGGGTAATGACCCGGAGATGAGGTTCACTCCCAACGGAAACCCGGTAACCTCATTTAGTCTGGCGGTGAACCACGGCTATACTACCAAGGAAGGCGAAAGGCGGCAGGAAACGGAATGGTTCACAATCGTCTCGTGGAACCGGCTGGCCGAGACCTGCAACCAGTTCCTCAGCCGCGGACGGCGGGCCTATGTAGAGGGTAGGCTGAAGACCCATGTCTGGGAAGGCCCGGACGGGCAGCGCCGCTTCCGTAATGAGATAGTCGCCAATCAGGTGCTCTTCCTTGACCGCCAGCCTGTGGCCCCCCTGCCGGAGGAGGCGAGCCACCCGCCAGAAGCGGGTGCTGAGGTGGAGCCCGAGGAACTGCCCTTTTAAATCTAAACCCTGAGGGAGAGAGCCCATGCCTCGTTTTACAAAGCCCAAACCTAAGAGGCGGGAGGGGCGGGGGCGCTATGCCGCCCGCCGCCGCCCGTGTGCCTTCTGTGTGGACAAAGGTCTGGTGATTGACTACAAGGAACCCGGTCGGCTGCGCCGTTTCATCTCTGACCGGGGCAAAATAGAGACCCGGCGCAAGACGGGCAACTGTGCCCGCCATCAGAGGGAGGTAGCTACTGCCATCAAGCGTATTCGCCACCTGGCTCTCTTTCCCTACACCTCGGAGCACATCTACCGCGGTGGCCTACCTCCCAGGGAGTAGTCGGCGGGTGGAGTGAGCCGCAACAAGCAGCAGGCAGTCCCTCCCTCGCCAATCCGTCTCTCCCGGCTGGCACAGCAACGAAAACGGCAGAGGCTTACCATGGCCGCCGGTCTGCTGGCCATATTTGTGGTGCTGGTCATAGTGGGGTTCGGATATCTCTATACCAGTGTACTTCCCCGCTGGGAGACAGTGGCCACAGTCAACGGCACCCCCATCAGCGTTAGCTATTACGCCAGGCTGCTGAGGCTCGCCGTTGGCCCCTCCGGCCGCGACTCGAGCACGCTGGCCCCGCTGGTTTTGCAACAGGCCATGGAGAGCGAGCTAATCCGGCAGCGTGCTCCGGTGCTGGGCCTCTCCGTCACCCCCGAGGAGATAGCAGAATACCTCCAGGTGCCGGCTGGGCTCAATCCGGACACGGGCCAGGCCAGTGCCGAAGAGCTATTCCATAGCTATCTACACCAGGTAGGCTTCAGTCCCCAGGAGCTGCGCTGGGTGGCCGAGGCCGACCTGTTGCGGGAGAAGGTGCTGGACTACTTCCTGGAACAGGTGCCCCCGGAAACGGAGCAGGCGCACCTGTTCGCCATCCGGGTGGATGAGGAGGAGCAGGCCCGCCAGGTCCTGGAGAGGCTGGAGGCCGGGGAGGAGTTTGCCGACCTGGCCCAGGAGCTCTCCACGGACCTCGGCTCCAAAGATAAAGGCGGTGACGTGGACTGGGTGCCCCGTGGTCTGCTCAACTGGCCGGAGCTGGAGGAAGCTGCCTTCAGCATAGAGCTCAATACCTTTAGCCAGCCCATAGCCACCCCCACAGGGTTCTATATAATCAGGGTCGAAGCACGGGAGCAGCGGGAGGTGGGTGAAATCGACCGGGAGTACCTGCAGATACAGGCATGGCAGCAATGGCAGGAGGAGCAGCGGGCATCCAGCCAGATTGAGGAAAGCATCACCCCCCGCGGGATGAGATGGGCCACCTCTCGTGCCTCCCGTTGAGGGTTTGGCCTGGGGCATCCCAGGCGTATAGAATAGCGTGAGGAACATGGCCAACCGGGATGAAATAGGTATCGGTCTCCTGGGGATGGGTATAGTAGGCTCGGGAGTGGCCGGGGCCCTGCTGGAGCGCCAGGAGGACCTGGCGGGCAGGGTGGGCTGTCCCCTCCGGCTGCGCCGGGTGCTGGTGCGCCATTTGGATAAGCCCCGCCCCGTGGCCCTGCCCCCTGGCCTGCTCACCACCAGCCCCGATGAGGTGCTGGATGACCCGCAGATAGACATTGTGGTGGAGCTTTTGGGTGGGGAGGAACCCGCCCTGCACTACGCCCGCCGTGCCCTCGGCACCGGCAAATACCTGGTCACCGCCAATAAGGAGGTGATGGCCAAGCACGGCCCGGAGCTGGTGGCCCTGGCCCGGGAAAAAGGGGTGGAGGTGAGGTACGAGGCCAGTGTGGGTGGCGGTATCCCCCTCATCGGCCCCTTCATGGCCGACCTGGCTTCCAACCGCATCACTGCCGTCCACGGCATCATCAACGGCACTACCAACTATATCCTTTCTCGCATGGCTGCCGAGGGGCTGGAGTTCGCCCCCGCCCTCAAAGCCGCCCAGGAGCTGGGCTACGCCGAGGCCGACCCCACCAGCGATGTGGACGGCATAGACGCCGCCTATAAGCTGGCTATCCTGGCCACCCTGGCCTTCAACACCCGGGTGCATCCTGAAGATGTGCACCGGGAGGGCATACGCCGCCTGGCCCGGCGGGACTTCCGCTACGCCGGCGAGCTGGGCTTTGCCATCAAGCTCCTGGCCATCGCCAAGGAGCGGGAAGGGGGCGTGGAGGTGAGGGTGCACCCCGCCCTGGTGCCCCAGGAGTCCCTGCTGGCCAAAGTCGGCGGCGCCTTCAACGCCGTCCAGGTGGAGGGAGACCTGGTGGGCCAGGTCATCTTCTACGGCCTGGGTGCCGGCTCCCGGCCCACCACCAGTGCCGTAATGGCCGATGTGCTGGCCATCGCCCGCAGGCTCTCCCAGGGTATGGGCCCGGTGCGCCCCCCCGCCTTGGACTCAGGCAAGGCCATCATCCCCATGTCCCAGCTCACCACCCGCTACTACCTGCGCATGGTGGTGGCTGACCGCCCCGGCGTGCTGGCCCAGATTTCCAAGGTGCTGGGCGACCTCTCCATCAGCATCGCCTCCGTTATCCAGATGGAGGCCGACGAAGAGGCGGGCACTGCCGAGCTGGTGCTCATGACACATCCCTCCCTGGAGGAGGCGGTGCAGGAGGCGCTGCGGGAGATGGACAGCCTGGGAGTGGTATCGGAGACGGCCAACTTCATCCGGGTGGAGGCCTGAGGTGGGCCGGGGAGTGATGGCACGCTATGAGGCGTTCCTGCCCCTCACCCCGGCCACGCCCCGCGTCACCCTGGGGGAGGGGGATACCCCCCTGGTGCGCTCCCGCCGCATTGAGCGGGAGACAGGTGGGGAGGTGTATTTCAAGCTGGAGGGCTGCAACCCCACCGGTTCCTTCAAGGACCGGGGGATGGTAGTGGCCGTGGCCAAGGCCCTGGAGGAAGGCAGCCAGGCCCTTATCTGTGCCTCCACGGGCAACACCAGCGCCGCCGCCGCCGCCTTCGGTGCCCGCTGCGGGCTGAGGGTCATCGTCATAGTACCCCAGGGCCGTATTGCCCTGGGTAAGCTGGCCCAGGCCATCGTCCATGGTGCCCATGTCGTCGCCGTGGAGGGTAGCTTTGACCAGGCCCTGGAGATTGCCCGGGCCCTGGCGAATAGACACCCCTTTACCCTGGTCAACTCCCTCAACCCCTACCGCCTGGAGGGGCAGAAGACGGCTGCCTTTGAGATAGTGGAGGCGCTGGGGGATGCCCCGGACTACCTGTTCATCCCGGTAGGCAACGGCGGCAACATCACCGCTTACTGGCGTGGTTTCCAGGAGTTCCGCCGGCAGGGCAGGGCCAGTCGCACCCCCCACGCCATGGGCTTCCAGGCCCTGGGGGCCGCCCCCATAGTGCGGGGCGAGCCGGTGGCCGACCCCCAGACGGTGGCCTCCGCTATCCGCATCGGCAACCCGGCCCACTGGGAAGGGGTGCTCAGGGCCAGGGAGGAGTCCGGGGGGGTCATACAGGCGGTGAGCGACGACGACATCCTGGAGGCCTACCGTCTGCTGGCCGGTGGCGAGGGCATCTTCGGCGAACCGGCCTCAGCCGCCTCGGTAGCCGGCCTCCTCAAAATGGCTAACGAGGGCCTTGACCTGAAGGGGAAGAAGGCGGTGTGTGTCATCACCGGCAACGGGCTCAAGGACGCAGATACAGCTCTGAAGCAGGCCCCTGTCCCCGCCAGCTTTCCCCCTGACCTGGAGCAAATAGAAAGGGCCGTCCTTCCGGTGCTGGAAGGAAG
>JAZGBK010000296.1:0-4110 GCA_036476365.1 Dehalococcoidia bacterium | reverse complement strand
TACTCAGACCACCCAGCAACCCCATAGCGGTGGCGGCCAGGGCCGCAGAGATGCCAATCGTTATGGAGAAGGGAATCAGGTGGGCTATCATTATCTGGGTTGGTATCTGGGTCATCATCATAAGGGGAATGAGGGTCAGGAAAGCCCGGGTCCTCACCGCCCGGCCCAGGTCCATCTCACCCGAGGGCGGGGCCACGGTTACCGATGGGCTGTCATCGGCCTCCTCGGCCCCGTATGGTCGCATCCCCTTTCGCTCCGGGCTGTGTACCATGAACTGCGCCCCCGAGACGATGAGCACCAGAAACAGGACCGCCAGCAAGAGATAGGTCGTCCTCCAGCCATAACTCTCCACCAGGTAGTTGGCCAGGGGCACCATGATGAGGGCACCCAGCCCCACCCCCGTGCCGGTGAGCGCAGTGGCCAGCCCCCGCCTCTTCACGAACCACCGCTGCACGGTGGCGCTGGGCACAGCCCAGCAGGAGCCAGCCCCCAGCCCGGCCACAAACAGGGCCAGGCGCAGGTCCCAGATGTTGCCCGAGCGGGAGGCCAGCGCAAACCCCAGGGCAGCCAGCACCCCCCCGATGGACACCACCACCCGAGGGCCGTACCTGTCGCCCAGCCGGCCCATGGTAAAGGCAGATATGCTGTAGCTCACCAGGAACGCCGTCATGGCCGATGAGGTGGTGGCCCGGCTCCAGTCGAACTCCGCCTCCAGCGGGCCGATAAAGACGCCGAAGGCGTAGAACGCCTCGGCCAGGGTAAAGGTGACCAGAAAGGAGGCGGCCACTATAACCCAGCCGTAGTGGATACCGCCTAACCCCTTCTTGCTCTTTGCCCCCCCGCCATCCCCCAGCGTGTCAGTCTCCAAGGACGACATTGTCTATGAGCCTGGTGGCTCCTATCTTGACCGCCAGGGATACCAGGGCCCTACCCTCTACCCTCTCCAGCTCTTCCAGTGTGGTGGGATGGGCCACGCTGATGTAGTCCACCTGGGCCAGTGGCTCGGACTCAAGAAGTCCGGCCATTTCCTGCCGGATGCGCCCGGCATCGCGCTCCCCGGCGGCGTACAGCTCCTCGGCCTTCCTCAAGGAGCGGTAGAGCACCAGGGCCGCCTGCCGCTGCCCGGGGTCCAGGTAAGCGTTGCGGCTGCTCATGGCCAGCCCATCCGGCTCCCTCACCGTGGGCAGCACCACCACCTCCAGGTTGAAGTTGAGGTCTGCCGCCATGCGCCGGATGACGACCACCTGCTGGGCGTCCTTCTGACCGAAGTAGGCCCGGTGCGGCTCAACTATGTGGAACAGCTTGGCCACCACAGTGGCCACGCCCCTGAAGTGCCCGGGACGGATGTCCCCTTCCAGGCGGTCGGTTACTTTTTCCACCACCACCCAGGTAGAGGCATCGGCGGGGTACATGTCCTCCGCCGGGGGGGTAAACACCACATGGGTGCCCAGCTCCTCCAGCAGGCCCATATCCCTGGGCATGTCCCGAGGATAGCGGGCCAGGTCATCGGTGGGGCCGAACTGGGTAGGGTTGACGAAGATGCTGACCACAGTAGTGTCGTTCTCCCGGCGGCAGTGGCGCACCAGGCTCAGATGACCCTCGTGGAGGTAGCCCATGGTGGGCACCAGGCCCACCGAGCCCCGCATCTGCTTACGGGCCTGGCGCATCTCGGAAACCGTGCTGGCTACCTTCATAATAGTCCCAAAGAGGACTATTATCCCACAATCTTCTCCAGCTCGGCAACCACCTCCGGGTCAATCTTGAAGCTGTGCTCCCCGGTGGGAAAGGCGCCGGAGGTGACCTCCTGGAGGTACTGGGAGACGGCGCCCTTGATGCTCTCCCCCAGGTCCACATAGCGCTTGGCATGCTTGGGGATGAAGTCGGTGAACAGGCCCAGCATATCGTGGATAACCTGCACCTGGCCATCGCAGCCGGGCCCCGCCCCGATGCCAATAGTGGGGATGGACAGCTTCCGGCTGATGAAAGCGGCCAGCTCAGCGGGCACGGTCTCCAGCACCATCGAGAAGGCACCGGCCTCCTCCACCGCCTTGGCGTCCTGGTACAGCTTAAGGGCGGCCTCAGGGCTGCGCCCCTGCACCCGGTAGCCGCCCAACTGGTGAACGGACTGGGGGGTAAGGCCGATGTGACCCTGCACCGGTATACCCACTTCCACCAGCCGCCGTATCTTATCGGCCACCGTCACACCGCCCTCTAACTTCACCGCCTGGCACCCAGCCTCCTGGATGAAACGGGCGGCATTGCGCAGGGCGTCCTCCACGCTGGTGTGATAGGTCATAAAGGGCATGTCCCCGATGACCAGGGCGTTCCTGACCCCCCGGGTCACCGCCTTGCAGTGGTGGAGCATCTCCTCAATGGTCACCGGGATGGTGCTCTCGTAGCCCAGCAGCACCATGCCCAGGCTATCCCCCACCAGGATGAGGGGCACACCGACCTCGTCCACCAGCTTGGCGGTGGCGTACTCGTAGGCGGTGAGCTCTACGATTCTCTCCCCCTTCTGCTTCATCTCCCGGACCTGGCCAATGGATACCCTCATGAATCCTCCTTCCCTGAGACGCCGATAAAGAACCCCTTGGGGTCCAGTAGCCTTACGGTGTAGAGCTCCTCCTGGGTGGCCGCCGGCACCTCGTGGATGTCATCAGCCACCTTCAGCTCCCAACCACAGCCCTCCCTTGTCTGGCGGACCCTGTCCTCCAGAGAGTTCCCGGGGAGGGGGAAGTAGCCGGTGAGCACCAGCTCCCCGCCCCGGCTCTCCAGCACCCCCTGGGTGGTGATGAGGCTGCTCACCTGGTGCCCCGGTGAGGTGAGGTAGTCCAGGCGGCCCACCAGCCGGCGGCGTCCGTGGGCCATAACCAACACCACCTCCGGGCAGGCCGAGGCGGAGTCGTTGCCGCCGCCGGGGCCGAACAGATAGGTATCGCCTTTGCGGGTGGAGTTGATGTTGCCGTGGCGGTCCACCTGGGCTGCCCCCAGGGCGGCCAGACACCGGCTACGGGCACCGCACACCAGGAGGCCGTATATTTCGGCACAGTCGGAGAGCCACTTGGCGGAAGCCACATTGGATACACTGGTAAGCACCGGCAACCCCGGGCGGGGAGCGAAACCGAACTGTCCGGAACCGGTGAGCAGCTCCAGGGGATAGCCCTCCTTCCGCAGAATGTAGTACGCCAGCCAGGAGGCCAGGGCACCGGTGCCGACACCACTGAGGATTACGCGGTACCCCCCCACCCTTACCCTGTGCGCCATGTGGCGACCGGCCGCTACCACCATCATCTCAAAGGGATTGGCCTGGGGGTCAGTGGGGATACCCGGGGCCATCTCCTCAATCTCCTCCTGCCACGCCGACGGCCCGGCCAGGGCCTGCAGCCGGGCTATGCGCCCATCCCCCAGCTTCTCCACATAGCCCTGGTGGTCGCCGGTGTCCAGCACCCACTCTTTGACCCAGGCATCCAGCAGGGCGGGGTCTTCAGAGGCGGTGCGGAACTCCCCCAGAAAGGGGAAGTCCTCCCGGTAGCCCTCCCCTTCACTCAGGCCATGGTTCACCGCCCCGATGGGGTGGGCACCCAGGGGAGCGGGGCATACGGCGCTCACCATGTGCCCCGGCAGCTTCACCAGAGAGGCGTGGCGGCGGATAACACTGGTAGGCACCACTTTATCTACGGTGAGGATGACCTCCTTGGCCGCCCGGGGGCCCCACAGGTCGTCGTACGGGGCGGGAGGGATGGCGTTGCCGTAGGCGTCAGCGGCCATGGCATGGACCAGGGATACATCGGGCGTCAGCGGCCGGGCTATTCCCACCCGTACCCCGCTGCCGAAGGGGTCGTCCATCTCCTGAAAATCGGCCCGGTTATCGTGCGCCATGTCCGAGCCCAGCATGGAGCGGGTGGGCAGGAAGGGCACGCCCAGGGCCGCCGCCTTGAGGCGCAGCAGCAGGGTATAGATGGACCAGGTCTCTATCTCCAGCCGCCCCTCGCGGTATGCCTGCTGGAGGACCCCGATGGCCGCCGGGGAGGGGTACGCATGGCTGGCGTTGGAGGTGATGAGCTTGCGCACCAGCCTGCCGTGGACGGCCACGATATCGTACAGCGAGTG
>JAZGBK010000295.1:0-3340 GCA_036476365.1 Dehalococcoidia bacterium | reverse complement strand
ATTCTACTACTCGCCCTCCGGCCTGTCAACCCTGCATGCCAGGGCCGTTTAGCAATCCCTTCTCTCCCTCCCACCAGCCCGTAGAATTACATTTGGGGGCGGAGCACCCGGCATCGTCTGCGGGGTGGGCGGGCGGGCAGGAATAGTTGGTAAACAGGCTACAGACAGGGCCCTGGCCTACTCAGGGGGACCGGCCCCCACGGCTCACCTCTGGCCGCAATTGATTTGCCCCCTGAGGCGGCGATATAATATGGGGGCATGGCACAGGTAATGCGAGAGGCCTGCGGCATCTTCGGCGTCTATGCCCCGGGGGAAGATGTAGCCCGACTTACCTTCTACGCCCTGTTCGCCCTGCAGCACCGGGGGCAGGAAAGCTCCGGCATCGCCACCGCCGACGGGCACCACATCCACGCCCATACCGGCATGGGCCTGGTGCCCCAGGTGTTCACCGAGAGGACCATGACCCGGCTGGGAGGGCGCATTGCCATAGGCCACAACCGCTATTCCACCACCGGCTCCAGCCGCCGGGCCAACGCCCAGCCGGTGCTGGTGGAGAGCTCCTGGGACACCCTGGCCCTGGCCCATAACGGCAACATCATCAACGCCCTCCCCCTGCGCCAGGAGCTGGAAGAGCAGGGCTTCACCTTCCGCTCCTCCACCGATTCCGAGGTCATCGCCAACCTCATCCTATCCGCCCCGGGGCGGGAGCTGCCAGCCAAAATCCGCTACGCCAGCAACCGCCTGCGGGGGGCCTACTCCCTGACCATACTGACGCCGGACAGCGTCATAGGGGTGCGGGACCCCTTCGGGGTACGCCCCCTGTGCCTGGGCCAGATGGACGGCGGCAGAGTGCTGGCCTCCGAGTCCTGCGCCCTGGACCACATCGGTGCCGAGTTCATCCGGGAGGTGGAGCCGGGGGAGATTGTGCTCATCAACGGAGACGGGGTATCCAGCTATCCGGGGGACTCCCCCCGGAAGGCCCTATGCATCTTTGAATATATCTACTTCGCCCGCCCCGATAGCGTCATCAACGGCAAGCTGCTCTATCCCTGCCGCGAGGCCATGGGCCGCCACCTGGCCCGGGAGTACCCCGTGGAGGCCGACCTGGTCATGGGAGTGCCCGATTCCGCCACCGCCGCCAGCATAGGCTACAGCAACGAGTCCGGCATCCCCTATACCGAGGGTCTGATGAAGAACCGCTATGTGGGGCGCACCTTCATCGAGCCCGCACAGCGCATCCGGGAGCTGGGGGTACGGCTCAAGTTCAACCCCCTGCCCCAGGTGCTGGAGGGCAAACGGGTGGTGGTGGTGGACGATAGCATAGTGCGGGGCACCACCACCCCCCGGGTGGTGGCTCTGCTACGCCGGGCGGGGGCCCGGGAGGTGCACCTGCGCATCAGCTCCCCACCCATCCGCCACCCCTGCTTCTACGGGGTGGACATGGCCCGTCACTACGAGCTCATCGCCGCCCGCAAGAGCGTCCCTGAAATACAGGAGTTCGTAGGCGCCGACTCCCTGGGCTATCTGGGCCTGGAGGGCCTCATATCCGCCGTGGGCTTGCCCCAGGACAACTTCTGCCTGGCCTGCTTCACCGGCGACTACCCCATACCCGTCCAGTTAGAGATGGACAAGCTGGCCCTGGAGACCACCTCCCCGGAGACGGCATGAGGCCCAAGACCTATTCCCAGGCCGGCGTCAATACCCAGCTCGCCACCGGGGTCAAGGAGGCCATCTCTGCCCTGGCGGCCACCACCTTTGGCCCGGGTGTGGTATCCGGGCCGGGGCCCTTCGCCGGGCTCTACCGGCTCCAGGGCTACCGGGAGCCCCTGCTGGTGGCCAGCGCCGACGGGGTGGGCACCAAGCTCAAGCTGGCCACCGCCCAAGGCCGCTACCACGGCCTGGGGCTGGACCTGGTGCACCACTGCGCCAACGATATCCTCACCTCCGGCGCCCGGCCCCTGTTCCTCCTTGACTATATCGCCACCGACCGGCTGCGCCCTGAGGTAGTGACAGAGATAGTAAGGGGACTGGCCGAGGCCTGCCGGGGCGTGGGCTGCGCCCTGCTGGGCGGGGAGACCGCCGAGATGCCGGGGGTGTACCGGGAGGGGGAGCACGACCTGGTGGGCTTCATAGTGGGTGCCGTGGAGAAGGGCCGGGTGATTGACGGGCGGGGCATCTCACCCGGAGATAAGGTGGTGGCGCTGCCCTCCAGCGGGCTGCACACCAACGGCTACTCCCTGGCACGCGCCGTCTTTAACCTGGATGCCGACCCCTCCCCCCTGAGCCGTTTCTACCCGGAGCTGGGCCGCACCCTGGCGGAGGCGCTGTTAGAGCCCCACCGCTGCTACCTGCGGGAGCTGGAGCCGTGGCTGCCCCACATCCGGGGCCTGGCCCACATCACGGGGGGCGGCCTGGAGGGCAACCTGGCCCGGTGCCTGCCCCCCGGACTGGGCGTCCGCATCCACAAGGATAGCTGGCAGGTGCCGCCCTTGTTCCGCCTCATCCAGGAGTCCGGCCCCGTGGCCGAAGACGAGATGTTCCGCACCTTTAATATGGGAATAGGCATGGCCGTGGTGCTGGCGCCCCAGGATGCCGACCGCCTTGCCACCTCCCTCCCCGAGGCCATCGTCATCGGGGAAGTTGCAGCCGGAGAGCGGCGAATAGTAATAGAATAAAGGGGTTGAATGCGAGCCATAGTTAGCGTCCATGACAAGAGCGGGCTGGCCCCCTTCGCCACAGGGCTGGCGGGGCTGGGGGCGGAGGTGTTCAGCACCGGGGGCACCCAGAGGGCCTTGGAGGAGGCGGGGGTCCCGGTGGCCAGCATCTCCAGCCTTACCGGCTTCCCCGAAATCATGGACGGCAGGGTGAAGACCCTACACCCCAAGGTCTTCGGCGGCATCCTGGCCCGCCGGGATGTGCCCCACCACCTCTCCCAGCTCTCGGAGAACGATATCGGACTCGTGGACATAGTGGTGGTGAACCTCTATCCCTTCCGGCAGACGGTATCCCGGGACGGGGTCACTATGGAGGAGGCCCTGGAGAACATAGACATCGGCGGCCCCAGCCTTATCCGGGCGGCGGCCAAGAACCACCCACATGTGCTGGTGGTAGTGGACCCCGCCGACTACGATACGGTGCTGGAGGCGCTGCGGGGCGGGGAGGTGGGCCTGGAGGTACGCCGCCGCCTGGCGTGGAAGGCCTTCCAGCACACCGCCACCTACGATAGCCTCATCTCCCGCTATCTGGCCGGGGAGGAGTTCCCCCCGGCGGTAACCCTGCCCCTGAAGAAGGTGCTGGACCTGCGCTACGGGGAGAACCCCCACCAGCGGGCGGCCTTCTA
>JAZGBK010000294.1:0-6839 GCA_036476365.1 Dehalococcoidia bacterium | reverse complement strand
GACCTGTCTGTGGAACGGCTTCAGGAAGTCACAACATGGCTGTTTAGCCACAGGGAATGAAGTGGCCTTGCTCAAAGAGGCCAGGGCCGCGAGACCGGAGCGAACGGATATCGTGAAAGCGTTAGGCAGTGCAAGCCGGGAAGCTCCCGGCAGCAATGGGCGCGCTCTGAATGAGTCCACATCAGGGGAGCGACCTCCCCTGAAACCGGGGACCGACTATCTAGAGGGGGTGGCCAATGCATCGGGTCCATGAAACAGGGCCGATATGTACGGAAGAGTTGGATGGGATGGTGGCAGCGGCGGCAAAGGCCGCGGACTACGAGGAAGGCTTTGGGCTGAAGGGCTGTGACCTGACCAGGCCCATCTGGTGGGCGGCATACATAAGGCAGAGCCTGGAGGAGCAGGCCCAGAACAACCGCATACCGGAGTATATGCTGACCTGCGCCCGTATGGCCAAGGAACACGCAGTAGTGGTGCCCAGGGAGTATATCATCGTTGACCACGAGTCCAGCGAATACCTCGACCGAAGGCACATGCGGTATTTGCGTATAGAGCTCATAGCGGGGCGCCGAATAGCCGGGGTGATGTTTACCCACCAGGGCCGCCTGTCTGCTGACCCACTTCATCAGCTCTATTTCGAGCGGGAGTGCCGGTACTACGGAGTAAGCTTCCTGTTTGGCGATGCTCCCAGCGGCGCTGACTGGGCGAGCACCGCTGGGCGCCAGATGATGGCACAGGCGAACTGGCTGAGGGTCACCTCAAATAGAGATGGCGCCAGGGCTGGTAACATAGGCAGGGTGCTCAAGGGTATGGTGCCGGCAGGTCAGGCGTCGTACGGCTATCGCTACCGCCGGGATGCCGAGATTGCCCCCAACGGCAGGGTCATCGTCAAGAGGGCGTGGTGGGAAATCAACGATCCGGGGCCGGATGGCTCGGCTCTGCTGGAAAGTCCCGCCTGGGTAGTGGCCCAGATCTTTGCCTGGGTGGGCGCTGAGGGGCGGAGCCTATACTGGGTGGCAAACAGGCTTAACGAGATGGGCATCCCAGCGCCGGAAGGCGGCAGGTGGTCACCTCCTACAGTGGGGACTCTTGTGCGCCGCCGTTGCTACACGGGGAGTCATGCCTACAACACCAATCTCAGGGTGCCAAACCCACATAGACCGCTGGGTGACATCACCGCTGAGATAAAGAGAACCGTGGTGAGGCCCAAACCAGAGCAAGAATGGGTCGGCTTCAAAGTGCCGGCCCTGGTCAGCCCCGAGCTGTGGCAGAAAGCCCACGATACCCTGAAGGAGAGGGGCAGGGGCCGCGGAAAGCAGGGGAAGACAATACAGGCCCTGCTCAGGGGACGCATCTTCTGCCCCAGATGCGGGAGGCCGATGATAGTCCGCCGGGACAGCCGACACAAGCTGGTCTACTACCACTGCTCCAGGTACTTCCGAGCTTGGACAGAGAACCCCTGTACCTACTCTCGATTCCTGCCAGGTAGCTTGGATGACATAGCCTGGCAGGCCGTCTGCGCGTTGCTCGACGACGACGCATGGCTGGAGCTGCAACTGGCCTCTGCGCACGCGCAGAGCGACAATATAGCAAGGCTGATCAGGCTTGAACAGTTCAAGATAGGCCAAGCTCGGGCCAGGGTCGCCAAGGTCCGGGAAGGGTTTGAGGGGGAGATTTACAACTTGGCCGAGGCAAAGAGGCGCATTGCCGAACATGAGGGCACCATTGCCCGAGCTGAGCAAGAAATCGAGAGGCTCCGAAAACGAACCAAAGCCCCGGACATCGGCCTTGCTGACATCGAAGCTGTCAAGGGCGAACTCAAGCGGCTCAGAGACAAGAACCTGAGCCAGGCTGCCTTTGAAGAGAAGGCGGACCTCATCGTGAAGCTGGGGATAAGGGTGTATCCCTCGGAGGACCTGAAGTCGGTGAGGATAAGCTGCGGGTTGAATCTACGGTCTGATAATACCAGGGAGCGTGAGGACACAGGTGAGTGTGGAAAAGTCATGCTCGGCACGCCGCACGCCCTTCGACAAGCTCAGGGCGGCGGTAAGGCCCCGTAGTGTGACATACTCAGCCGGGGCCTACTTGGAGTAGTCGTAGAAGCCTTTGCCGGTCTTGCGGCCCCAGCGGCCGGCCACTACCATCTTGCGCATCAGAGGCGGGGCGGCGAACTTGGCGTCCTTGAACTCGTCAAACATGGCGTCGGCGATGTAGAGGGTGGTGTCTATGCCCACCAGGTCCAGCAGGGTCAGCGGCCCCATGGGGTGGGCGCAGCCCAGCACCATGCCCTGGTCGATCTCCTTCATGGTGGCCACACCCGCCTCCAGCATCCTTACCGCATCTATCAGGTAGGGCACCAGCAGCCGGTTGACCACGAAGCCGGGGGCGTCGGGGGCGATGATGACCGTCTTGCCCAGGGACTCGCCGAAGGCCTTGGCCCGGTCCACGGTCTCCGGGCTGGAGGCAATGGTCCTTATCACCTCCAGGAGCTTCATCACCGGCACCGGGTTGAAGAAGTGCGTGCCCACCACCTGGTCGGGGCGCTTGGTGGCCATGGCCATGTCTATTACCGAGAGACAGGAGGTGTTGCTGGCCAGGATGGCCCCCGGCTTGCAGGCGGCATCCAGCCGGGCGAAGATATCCTTTTTCACGGCCATGTTCTCCGTGGCCGCTTCTATCACGATGTCGCAGTCCTTGAAGCCGTCAAAAGAGGTGCTGCCCTGGATGCGGCCCAGGGCGGCGTCCCTATCCTCGGCGGGCAGCTTCCCCGCCTTCACCCCCCGCTCCAGAGAGTTGCGGAGGTTGCCCAGTCCCCGGTCCAGAAGCTCCTGGGTGGCCTCGGAGACGGTAACCTGGTAGCCGGAGCGGGCGGACACCTCGGCGATGCCCGAGCCCATGAGGCCGCAGCCTACTACACCAACATGCTTTATAGCCATATCTTCTCCCTCTAACTACTTGGCCTTGAACTCGGCCTTGCGCTTCTCCACGAAGGCATTGATGCCCTCGGTGGCGTCCTGGGAGTTATACAGCCCCTGGATGCCGTCCCACTCCAGGGCCAGGCTCTGAGTCAGGCTCATCTCTTGCGTCTTGACCATGACCTCCTTGGCCTTCCTCACCGCCAGGGGGCCGGGGCCGCACAGGCGCTCCGCCCACTTCTCGGCGGTGGGCATGAGCTCTTCCGGTGACACCACCTGGTTCACCAGCCCGATGCGGTAGGCCTCCTGGGCGGGGATGGGGTCGCCGGTGAGCAGCATCTGGGCGGCCAGGGCGGAGGGGATAACCCGGGGCAGGCGGGAGCAGCCGCCCCAGCCGGGGACCAGCCCCAGCTTGACCTCGGGCACCCCGAAGGCGGCCTTCTCCGAGGCGATGCGGATATCGCAGGCCAGGGCCACCTCCAGCCCGCCGCCCAGGGCGAAGCCGTTGATGGCGGCAATCATGGGCTTATAGACTTCCAGGCCCCGCATGATGTTGGGCGGCATGGCCCCGGGGGCCGACCACTCGCCCTGCAGCTTGGGCAGGAGGGTCTTGATATCGGCCCCGGCGCAGAAGGCCCGCTCCCCCATGCCGGTGACTATGCCCACCCACACGGCGTCGCCGTCCCGGAAGTCAATCAGGGCCTGGCTGAACTCCTGGACCTGGTCCGGGTTAAAGGCATTGAGGGCCTCCGGTCGGTTAAAGGTGAAGTAAGCTACTTTTCCCTTCTTCTCATAGATGAGTGCCATGCTGTCCTCCTTCTCTGTCGGCTCTGGCCGGATTATACCGGAAGGGGTATGGTGAAGCAACAGGTCTTTCCCACCCACCCGCCCGTGAGATTTTCTCTGGGGGTGTCCCCCAGACCCCCGCCAAGGGGGCGGAGCCCCCTTGGAACCCTCCGTGGCTTTCTTCTCGACCCATCAGCCCACCCAGTTAAATTGCTCCGGGTGGCAAAGCCCCCAGGCCCCCCGGAGATACAGCAGGGTAGGGGCGCTGCTGGCTGCGCCCTCGTCTTGGACTGGGTGGCAAAAGGGGCGGGAGTCTAATACAATGGAGGCAACTACGGAAGGGGGGAGTGTTATGGCTACGGAGATAGACAGGCTGGAGGAGGCCTACCGGGAGAAGCCCAAGAAGCCCACTACCTGGTCGGGGCTGCCCCTGAAGGAGTTCTACGGGCCACAGGACGCAGAGGGCATCGACTACCAGGGGGAGGTGGGTGACCCCGGCGAATACCCGTTAACACGGGGCGTCCACAAGGACATGTACCGGGGCCGCTACTGGACCCGACGGGAGGTGTGCGGCTTCGGCCTCCCCGAGGAGAGCAACCGGCGCCTGCGCTTCCACATGGCGGAAGGGGCCAGCGGGCTGAGCGTCATCTTTGACCTGCCGGTGCAGATGGGCCTGGATGCCGACCACCCCAAGGCCAAGGGGGAGGTGGGGGTGCAGGGTGCCCCCATTTCTACCCTGAGGGATATGGATGCCCTACTGGGGGATATCCCCCTGGACAAGATTACCATGTCCTTTGACGAATCGGTGAGCCTGTGCTGCGCCGTGACCCTGGCGCAGTACATCGCCGTGGCCCAGAAGCAGGGGGTGGAGCCCGCCAGGCTGCGGGGCACCATACAGAACGACAGCCTCCACATCCGCTACTGCGGCTTCAGCATCAGCACCCCCATTGACCTCAGCGTCAAGATGTCGGTGGACATCATTGAGTACTGCACCCGCTACATGCCTTCTTGGAACACCATCAACATCAACCTGTATGACCTCCGCGAGACGGGTATCAACGCCCCCCAGGAGGTGGCCTTCGGCCTCTCCCTGGCCACCGCCTATGTGGAGGAGACGCTGAAGCGGGGGCTATCGGTGGACCAGTTCGCCCCCCGTATGGCCTTCTACTGCTCGTCCCATGTGGACTTCTTTGAGGAGATTGCCAAGCTGCGGGCGGCCCGCAAGCTGTGGGCCAGGATTATGAAGGAGCGCTTCGGTGCCGAGGACCCCCGCTCGTGGCGCTTCCGCTTCGGCGTCCACACCGCCGGCTGCTCCCTGGTGCCCCAGCAGCCCCTCAACAACGCCATCCGCGTCGCCTACCAGGCCCTGGCGGCGGTGCTGGGGGGTGCCCAGTCCCTCCACTGCTGCTCCTACGACGAGCCCATCTGCCTGCCCACCGAGAACTCCAACCGGCTGGCGCTGCGTACCCAGCAAATGCTGGCCTTTGAGACCGGTGTGGCCAATGTGGCCGACCCTCTGGGCGGCAGCTACTATGTGGAGAGTCTCACCCGTCAGGTGGAGGAGGAGGCGGAGCGTATTATGGAGGAGATTGATGGGATGGGTGGGGCCATCGCCGCCTCCAACAATGGCTGGTTTGACCGGGAGATTGATAAGGCCGCCCTCAAGTACCAGCAGGAGGTGGAGTCCGGGGAGAAGGCGGTGGTGGGCGTGAACACCTTCGTGCAGCCCCCGGAGACGGAGACCCCCGGCGGGGTGCTGCGCATCGCCCCCGATACCGAGGAGGAGATGGTGCGCCGGCTGCGGGAGCTGAAGCAGACCCGGGACCAGGCAGGGCTCCGCAAATCCATAGAGGAGCTGAGGCGCCATGCCGAGATAGGGGAGAAGGAGAACCTCATACCCTTCGTGATAGATGCCGTGAAAGCGGATGCTACCATCGCCGAGGTCATCGGCACCATCCGCCAGGCCAACGGCCTGAGCTACGACCCCCTGGGCATGGTGCAGTCGCCCTTTTTCAAAGACTGAGCCATGGAAGACCGCAAGATACGGGTCCTCGTCACCAAAATCGGCCTGGACGGGCATGACCGGGGGGCCAAAGCCGTTACGGCCCTGCTCCGGGAGGGGGGCATGGAGGTGGTGTATTTGGGGGCCTATCAGACCGCCGAGTCCATCGTCCAGTCGGCCATCCAGGAGGATGTGGATGTGGTGGGGCTGAGCTGCCTGTGTGGGGAGCACCTTAGACACGCCCCGGAGCTGGCCCGGCAACTGAAGGAGGCCGAGCTCCAGGATGTGCTGTTCATCGTGGGTGGGGTGGTGCCCTGGGAGGACATCCCTTTTCTCAAGGAGAACGGGATAGACGCCGTCTTTCCCGCCGGCAGCCTCATGGAACCTATTGTGGACTACCTGAAAGAGCACGCCCGCCGCCGGGTATGACATAACAGAAGAAACTTGAGGAGGACGGGATGAAGGTCAAATGGCTGGGGCACGCCTGCTTTCTGATTACGGCCGGTAGCGGCCTCAAGATTGTTACCGACCCCTACGAGGCCGGCTTTCGGGGCATCATCAACTACGGGCCGGTGAGGGAGTCGGCGGATATCGTTACCACCAGCCACGGGCACGGCGACCACAACTACACAGCGGACCTCCAGGGCAGCCCGGAGGTGGTGCAGGGGGCGGGCAAGCACCTGGTAAAGGGCATTGAGTTCGTAGGCACTTCCTGCTACCACGACCGGGTCTCCGGTGGGGAGCGGGGTGAGAACACTATTTACTGCTTCACCGTGGACGGCATCCGGGTGTGCCACTGCGGAGACCTGGGCCACCCCCTGGACGATGCCGCCCTGCGCTCCCTGGGACAGGTGGACCTGCTGCTCATCCCCACTGGGGGCCCGGCGGCCACCCTGGAGCTGGAGGAGGCCGTAGCCCTGTGGGAGAAGCTGCGGCCTGCCGTGGTCATCCCCATGCACTTCCGCAACGACAAGTGTAACTTCCCCAAGTACGGTGTGGATGACCTGGTGTACCTCAAGCCCGAGGCGATGCGGACAGGCAGCACCGAGGCCGAGTTCACCGCCGGGCGGCTCCCCGCCGGGCAGGTTCTTATTTTGGAGCCTGCTCTGTAGCTGCTGCCATAATTGAGCTTTTAT
>JAZGBK010000293.1:0-4252 GCA_036476365.1 Dehalococcoidia bacterium | reverse complement strand
GCTGCCCAGAGGGCAGCCCTCACCGGTAAGCTTGAGCATCTGTGTCGCTCTAATAAGGCCGGCACAGTGTCAGAGGGAAACAAATACCGTGCTACCTCTGGAGCGCTTCCGGGTCCTGGACCTTACCGAAGGCGGCTACAACCTGGGGGCCAAAGTCCTGGCCGACCTGGGGGCCGATGTTATTCGCATTGAGCCCCCCGGGGGCAGCCCCACCCGCCTTAACCCACCCTTCTATCACGATGACCCCCACCCCGAGAAGAGCCTCTTCTGGTTCGCCTTCAACCTCAACAAGCGAGGGATAACCCTTAACCTGGAAAGCGCCGACGGTAGGGAGCTTCTGCGACAACTGGCTACCAAGGCGGATATAGTCATGGAGTCCTATACCCCAGGCTACCTGGAGGGGCTGGGGGTGGGCTACCCGCAGCTCAGCCAGCTCAACCCGGGGATGGTATTCACCTCCGTAACCCCTTTCGGACAGACAGGCCCCTTCTCCCGGTTCAAGGCCACCGATATAGTGTCCTGGGCCGAGGGCGGGATGCTCTACCTTTCCGGAGACCGGGACCGGCCGCCGGTGCGCATCAGCTTCCCCGTATCCGAGGCGGTGGCCGCAGCGCAGAGTGCCGCCGGCACCATGCACGCCCTGTGGCACGCTATCAATACGGGGGAGGGACAGCAGGTGGATGTCTCCGCCCAGGAGGCGGTGCTGTGGCTCACCATCCTGGAGCCACCCTATCCCATCCTCAGCGGCTATCACCTGAAGCGGGAGGGCATACACCGGGGGTTTGAGTTCGTCAACTGGCGCCAGCTCTACCCCTGCCAGGACGGCCATGTGAGCATCTACCTCATGGGAGGCCCTGCCGGGGCCTTCTCCATGAGGGCACTGGTGAAGTGGCTGGAGGAGGAGGGCCTCGCCACCCCGGAGCTAATGGAGAAGAAGTGGGAGGAGTGGAGCCCCGGAGACCTCTTCCGCCTGGGCGAAGAGAAGGCCCTGGAGGAGATTCGTAAGGTGGAGGAGGTCACTGAGAAGCTACTGGCCCGCCATACCAAAGAGGAAATCTTTGACCGGGCGGTGCGGGACCGTATCCTGGTGGCACCCTGCTACGATGCTGCCGACCTGGCAGCGGAAGTCCAGCTCCAGGCCCGGGACTTCTGGAAAGAGGTAGAGCACCCCGAGCTGGGAGGTAGAATCCTGTACCCCGGGGAACTCGTCAAGCTATCCGGCACCCCTATTGTCTATCGCCGCCGCGCCCCCCTCATCGGGGAGCATAACCAGGAGGTGTACTGCGGCGAGCTGGGACTCTCCCCACAGGACTACAGCCACCTCAGGTCTACCGGTGCCATCTGAGGTCATGAGGAGAAACAGCGATGGCCACTGCCAGACCCTTTGACGGCCTCAAGGTCCTGGACTTTATGTGGGCCATAGTAGGCCCCATGACCAGCCGCTACCTGGCAGAGCACGGGGCTACCGTGGTAAGGGTAGACTCGGTGCACCACCCGGACCCAGTGCGCATCACCCCACCCTACCTGGGCCGCCAGCCGGGCATCAACCGTGCCCACCTGATGGCCGAGGCCAATGTCAATAAGCTCTCCCTGGGCATCAACATGGCCAGGCCGGGAGGAGTAGAACTTATCAAGCGCATCATCACCACCTGGCAGCCAGACCTGGTGTGCGAGAACTTCACCCCCCGGGCCATGAAGAACTGGGGGCTGGACTACCCTGCGGTGCGCCAGCTCAAGCCGGACATCATCTACTACTCATCATGCCAGCTGGGTCACGGTGGGCCCCGCTCCGCCTTTGCCGGCTATGGTCACCTGGCCTCGGCCATCGCCGGCTACTTCCACCTCACCGGATGGCCGGATAGAGGGCCGGTGCTGGCCTACGGCGCCCTCTCCGATTTCCTCAGCCCGGCCATCGGTGTGAGTGCCATCGTGGCCGCCCTCATCCACCGCAAGTACACCGGAGAGGGCCAGCACATAGACCAGTCCCAGTTGGAGGTGCCCCTGCACTACCTCTCCCCCATGTTGCTGGACTACCAGGTGAACGGACGGGTGTTCGGCCGCATGGGCAACCGGGACCTGCGCCACGCTCCCCACGGCGTGTTCCCCTGCCAGGGAGACGACCGCTGGCTGGCCATCTCGGTGGCCAGCAACGAAGAGTGGCTGGCCCTGCGCCAGGCCATGGGAGACCCCGCCTGGGCACAGGACAGCCACTTTGATACCGCCCCGGGCCGCAAGCAACACGAAGACGAGATAGAGGAGAGGATAGCCGGCTGGACCCAGGATAGGGTGGCCGAGGACCTCATGGTGGAGCTCCAGAATTGCGGGGTGCGGGCCGGGGTGCCCATTAGCTGTGCCGATATGCACCACCACCCCCACCTCAAGCGCCGCAACTTCTTCCGCTACCTGGAGCACCCCGAGGGCGGCACCATGCCCCACCTGGGGCTGCGCTTCATCCTCTCCAAGACCCCCGGCACCATAGACCGCTGCTATGCCAGGGTGGGCACCGATACCGAGCATGTGCTCAAAGACCTGGCTGGCCTGGGCGACGACGAGATAGGCGAGATGGCCGCCGCAGGAGTGCTGGAGTGGTCGTGAATGGCTGTTCAGGGGCCGTCCAACCCACACGAACCATTACTTTCCCACCTACCCACCCGGTAGATGGTTCCGGGCCGGCGCCCTTACCCCACCACCTACCGCCCCCCAGTGCAGGTCAGGACCTGCCCCTACAAGGGGGGCTGAGGGCCGGTAGGGGCGGCGCTTGCTCCGCCCGAGGGGGGTCTTGGGGGGCGAAGCTCCCCAGCACAATCTAACTGGGCGGGAGGGCGGGAATAAAAACGGTCGTTAGACGATCTCTTCCACCCCATTTGGGTCTAATGGACGGAAGATTATATAATAGAGCTTCCTGAGGAACAGGCAGCCCGGCAGCAGGAAACCGGACTTCACAAAGAAGTAAGCATCGGCAGGAGGCAGCGTGGCTACAGCTAAGGAAATCAGGCGCTACGAGACCCGCCCTGTCCAGGTGTGGGGAAAGATGAAGGAGCTGCGGCGGAAACACTTCCGCCATATCTGGCAGGCCCAGGAGCATGGCGATATCCTCACCGTGGGCATGAGCGAGTCCTTCCTGGCCCTACCCTCAGGCCTGGGCCACTACGCCGCCTCCTCCTACGGTCCCTACTTCACCGGCATCATGCGGGACCGGGCCTCCGCCATAAGGATTAACGAGGTCACCGAGTCCCATGGCTACGGCCATGATGTGTGCTGCGCCATGCGGGTGCACATGGGTCAGGTGCTCACGGGCATGACTACCAAGAGCCCCCTCACCGGGGAAAAGGTGGTGCCCGATTTCGTCTTCCAGCCCAACTTCTGCATTGACGCCGGTAAATGCGGCCAGTTCCTCAGCGAATACCTGAACATCCCCATGCTCATCATTGACATCCCCTTTGACGATAGCGACAACAACCGCCAGTACCTGTTTGAGCAGCTCATGAGCGGTATTGAGTGGATGGAGAAGACCACCGGGCGCAAGTATGACGACGAGAGTTTCATCCAGGCCACGCGCAACGAGTGGGAGAGCACTGTGCTGTGGACCAAAATCTGCTGTCTCAACAAGAACGCACCCGCCCCCCTGGACGCCCGCCACCTGATGAGCCTGCGCCAGCCTATCTTCTCCGCACGCCACGAGA
This sequence comes from Dehalococcoidia bacterium, assembly GCA_036476365.1. Lineage (GTDB taxonomy): Bacteria > Chloroflexota > Dehalococcoidia > JACVQG01 > JAHKAY01 > JASLQE01. Next base: position 569 of record JAZGBK010000293.1, on the reverse strand, counting down.
CAGAGACGGCCCAGTTCTACCGCGAGTTGCTATCGGAGGTAGAGGAGCGGGTAAAGGATGGCATATCTGCCCGGGGGTTTGAGATTACCCGCCTGGCCTTTGAGCCCGGGGTGCCCTTCTTCTTCCCCAACCTGTACCGCTACCCGGAGCAGTACGGCGCTATCACCGTCATATGCGAGGAGTTCGCCGGTGGCCCCTTCGGCGCCTGGAACATCTCCCCGGAGGGCCGGTGGGAACCGGCCACTATGCCCTGGGAGCGGGGCAACCCCTTCCGCACCCGGGAGGACGCCGTGTGGGCCCAGGTGGACCTGGGGCTCACCTACCACCGCACCCCCACCGTGTATAAGATAGATACCCACATCCACGACCCCCTCACTCGGGCCCGGGACTGGCACATAGACGGCGTCGTCTTCCACGCCCCCCGAGGCTGCCGGGCGGCGGATGCCCATGTGGCCCAGTCCAAGCTCATTATGGACGAGTCCGGCATACCCAACACCCTGTTTGAGGGTAGCCACGCCGACCCCCGCGACTTCGACGAAGTCCAGGTGCTGGACCGGCTGGATGCCTTC
>JAZGBK010000292.1:0-2793 GCA_036476365.1 Dehalococcoidia bacterium | reverse complement strand
GCGATGTATGCTCTGCTGGCTGGCACACCCGATAACAGAGGGCTGATGCACAGAGCCATTGAAACTGATTGGTACTACTTCACCGAAATGAAAAGGTGCCTCGCGAACAGAGTGGCGACGCTTACTTGAATAGTTAAGAGACGCCACTCTGTTATCGACTTTGCTGGGCTGGGTGTCTGACCAGCAGAACTCCCCTCCTCTCATCCCCTTTCCATGATTCCTGCCAGTCATTCCCTGGCCGATAACTTTGCGGGCGCAGCAAGCAGCGCCCCTACCTCGCCGCCCCAATCCCATGGGGGGCCTGGGGGGCGAAGCCCCCCAGAAAATAATCCTGGGCGGGTGGGTAGGAAAGACACAGCTCGCTCCACCACCCCCTGACACTTTCCTGTTGACAGCGATAGAACATAAGTGCTACTTTATCCCCATGATGCAGGCTGTGGACCTCCTGGCAGCGGTGGCCGGTAGCCTCAACACCGGCTACTTCCTTTTCTACCGCTCCCCCCTCCGCCGCCGCTATCTGGCGGCCCGGGTGCTGGCCGTGGTCAACCTGGGCATCGCCGCCCAGGGCCTCCACGCCCTGAGCACCGGCGGCGGTCCGGCGGCAGGCAGGCTGCTGCTGGCGGCGGGGGCGGGGCTGATGGGCCTGTTCATCCTGAGACAGCTCCTATCGGGGAGGCCGGAGTGACCCCCACAGAGGCCCAGGGCACCGCCCTGGGGGCGGCCCTGAAGCAGGGGCAGTGGGAGCTGGCCGCCCTGGCGCTGCTGATAGCCGCCACCGGGGCGCTGGACTCCCTGCCCCCCCAGGCGGCCAGCGGGCTGGTGGAAGCACTGAGCGATGGAGAGATATGGCACCCAGAAAAAAGTCGCCCCCGCAAAAAGGGGCCCTTCGGCAGGCTCAGGACAGGGCACCGGGGGACGGGGGGTTCTACTCCCGGACGCTGAGCGAAGCGGATGGCCTGCTCATGGGCCAGGCCCGGCGCATGGAGGGCCTGGACGAGGAGGTGGCCCTGCTGCGGGTGAAGCTGCGGGAGACCCTGGCCCAGCGGCCCGAGGACTACACCCTCCTCATCAAGCTCTCGGCGATGCTGGTGCGGGCGGTATCCACCCGCCACCGGCTGTCCCGCCAGGCGGAGGAGGACCTGTACCAGAGCGTGCTGGGGGTGCTGCGGGGCGTGGGCGGGGTGCTGTTCCCCGAGGGATGGGAGGCCCCCGATGACGCAGCATAAAGAGCTGCCGCTCTTTTTACGCCGCCTTTCTCGCTCTGCGCAGCAGCACCCTCACCTTACTCCCGGCTGCCCCTTCGGCGAGGAGGTGGCCCACCGCCTGGAGGCGGTGGAGCAGGGCCTCAGGGAGGCCCGCAGTCGCTTCCTGTGGCTCATGCTGTGGCTCTCCGGGGCGGTAGCCGCCGAGGTAGTGCTGCGGCTGGTGAGGGGGTGACATGGCACTTACCATAGCCCTCAGGCCCTACCAGGTGGAAATCGGCCGGGCGGTGATGGACAGCGTGCTGGGGGGCAAAGGCTTCACCTTCACCGTGGAGATTGCCCGCCAGGGGGGCAAGAACGAGCTCTCCGTGCACCTGGAGCTGCTGCTGCTCACCATGTCCCTGGCCGGGGGCGGCACCATCGTCAAGGCCGCCCCCACCTTCCGCCCCCAGACCCTCATCAGCCAGCGGCGCCTCATGGAGCGCCTGGACCAGGCCGGCTTCGCCGGCTTCTGGAAGAAGGAGCACGGCCAGGCCATCCGCCTGGGCCGGGCACGGGCACTGTTCCTCTCCGCCGACCGCTCCGCCAGTGTGGTGGGCAACACTGCCAGCCTGCTGCTGGAGGTGGACGAGGCCCAGGATGTGGATGCCGACAAGTTCAACAAGGACTTTCGTCCCATGGCCGCCGCCACCAACGCCACCACCGTCCTCTACGGCACCGCCTGGGACGACGCCAGCCTGCTGGAAGAGGTGAAGCGGCGCAATCTGGAGTTGGAGGCCGGGGACGGCGTGCGCCGTCACTTTGAGTACCCCTGGCAGGAGGTGGCCCGCCACAACCCACACTACCTGAGCTTCGTAGAGGGGGAGAGGCAGCGGCTGGGGGAGGAGCACCCCTTGTTCCTCACCCAGTACTGCCTGCGGCCGGTGTCCGGGGGTGGGGGGTTCCTCAGCCCCGGGCAGCTGGCGCAGCTCCAGGGGGACCACCCCCGCCAGCACCGCCCCTCCCCGGGGGTGGTGTACGTGGCCGGGGTGGACCTGGCCGGGGAGGCCGAGGAGGGGCAGGACGAGCTCGTCCGGGAGCAGCAGCCCCGGCGGGACTCCACAGTGGTCACCGTTGCCGCCTTGGACTTCTCCCACCCCGTGCTGGGGGAGCCTTCAATCTTTATAATGGAGCACTGCTGGTGGACGGGCCGCCCCCACCCGGAGCTCTACGCCGCCCTGGCCGATGTGCTGCGGGTGGTGTGGGGCTGCCGCCGGGTGGTGGTGGACGCCACCGGGGTGGGGGCTGGGGTGGCCAGCTTCCTGGCCCGCTCCCTGGGGCCGGGCGTGGCCGTCCCCTTCACCTTCACCGCCCCCGCCAAGTCCCATCTTGGGTTTGACCTGCTCTCGGCCGTCAACTCGGGCCGCCTCAAGATGTATGCCGCCGATGGCTCCCCGGAGTGCGGCGAGTTCTGGCAGGAGGCCGGGCAGGCCCGGTGCAACTACCGCTCCGGACGCAACCTCAACTTCTTCGTGGAGCCCTCCCGGGGCCACGATGATTTCCTGATAAGCCTGGCCCTGACGGTGGCCGCCGCCGCATACCGGCCCCGCCA
>JAZGBK010000291.1:0-2350 GCA_036476365.1 Dehalococcoidia bacterium | reverse complement strand
TAGCGGAGGCCCCGGCAGCCGAAGAGACCCCGGTGGAAGAGGCAGTGGCAGCGGGGGTAGCGGAGGCCCCGGCAGCCGAAGAGGCCCCGGTGGAAGAGGCAGTGGCAGCGGAGGTAGCGGAGGCCCCGGCAGCCGAAGAGGCCCCGGTGGAAGAGGCAGTGGCAGCGGAGGTAGCGGAGGCCCCGGCAGCCGAAGAGGCCCCAGTGGAAGAGGCTCCCGCGGACGAGGCGGCTGCAGCTACTGAGGAAACGACTGACGCTGAAGAGTCACCCGCTGATAAGGAGGCGGCGTGATACAGAAGGAGACCCGTCTCAGAGTGGCCGATAACTCCGGCGCTCGGGTGATCCTGTGCATCAACATCCTGGGCGGCAGCCGTCGCCGGTATGCCAGCGTGGGGGATATCATTGTGGCTACCGTCAAGCAGTCAATCCCCAGCGGCGTGGTCAAGAAAGGGGATGTGGTAAAGGCGGTGGTGGTGCGCACCGCTAAGGGCTACCGCCGCCGGGACGGCAGCTACATCCGCTTTGATGATAACGCCGCCGTTATCCTGGACGACCGGCGCAACCCCCGGGGTACCCGGGTGCTGGGTCCGGTGGCCCGGGAGTTGCGGGATAAGAACTTCCTCAAAATTATGTCCCTGGCCCCTGAGGTGGTGTGAATGAAGATTCACAAGAACGATAGAGTGCTTATTATCACCGGAAAAGACCGCGGCAAGCAGGGGAAGGTGCTGCGGGCCGACATCAAGAAACAGCGGCTGGTGGTGGAGGGGGCCAACATGGTGAAGAAACACATGCGCGCCCGGCCCCCGGCCATTCAGGGTGGGGTAGTGGAGCGGGAAGCCCCTATGCGGGTGTCCAATGTTATGCTCCTGTGCGATAAGTGTCACCACCCCGCCCGGGTGGGCTACCGTATTCTGGAGGACGGCAAGAAGGTGCGTACTTGTCGGGCCTGTGGTGAGGTGATTGGCTAAATGGCTGTCGCCCGGCTCAAAGAGAAGCACTCCCAGGAAGTAGTCCCTCGCATGATGGAGGCCATGGGCTACAAGAATGTGATGCAGGTACCCCGGCTGGCAAAGGTCGTGCTGAACATAGGAATGGGTGAGGCTACTTTGAACGCCAAGGCCCTGGAGGCGGCCCAGCGGGACCTGGCCGCTATCTCCGGCCAGCGTCCGGTGATAACCCGCGCCCGCCGTTCTATTGCGGCCTTCAAAATACGTACCGGTATGCCCATAGGCGTGTCTGTCACCCTACGGGGGACCAGGATGGACCACTTCCTGGACCGGCTGATGAACGTAGTGCTGCCCCGCATCCGGGACTTCCAGGGTGTGTCGGGCGACTCGTTTGACGGCCGGGGCAACTATGCGCTGGGAATGAATGAGCAGATTGTGTTCCCCGAGATTGAATACGACAAGGTGGACAAGGTGCGGGGGTTGGAGGTGATTATCGTCACTACCGCCACCAACGATGAAGAGGGCAGGCGGCTCCTCCAGCTCCTTGGCATGCCTTTCCAGAGGAGTTAGCTGTGGCTACTACTGCCCATCTGGTCAAGTCCCGGCGCACACCCAAGTTCAAGGTGCGGCAACACAACCGCTGTGGGCGCTGCGGCCGTCCGCGGGGCTTCATGCGCCGCTTCGGCGTGTGCCGCATCTGTTTCCGTGAACTGGCCCGGGAAGGGCTCATACCCGGGGTGAGAAAGGCCAGCTGGTGAGGGAAAGACGATGACTGTTACTGACCCCATTGCCGATATGCTCACCCGCATCCGTAATGCGGTGATGGTCCGCCACGAGTCGGTGCTGATGCCGGCCTCCAAGATGAAACTGGTCATAGCCAAAATCCTCAAAGAGGAGGGCTTTATTACCGACTATGAGCTCCTGCGGGGCAGGCCCCAGCGGGTGCTAAAGGTGCGCTTGCGGTATCTGGAGGATGGGGAGCCGATCATCTCCGGGCTCAAGCGAGTGAGCCGCCCCGGGCTGCGGGTGTATGTGGGTAGCGGTGAGATACCCCGTCTCTACGGCGGTATGGGAGTGGCCTTTGTGTCCACCCCACGGGGTGTGCTTACTGGCCGCCAGGCACGTCGCCAGGGAGTGGGAGGGGAGCTGCTGTGCTATGTGTGGTGAGGTACTATGTCCAAGGTAGGTAGGAAGCCTATCCCTCTGCCCCAGGGGGTTAAGGTAGACATTCAGACGGATAAGGTCAGTGTCCAAGGGCCCAAGGGGCAGCTGATGTATGATGCACTCCCCCAGATTACGGTGGTTGTGGACGGGGATAACCTGGTAGTGAGCCGGGGGAACGACCTGGGCCAGACACGGGCCTTTCACGGCCTGGCCCGCAGCCTGCTGGCCAATATGGTG
>JAZGBK010000290.1:0-5753 GCA_036476365.1 Dehalococcoidia bacterium | reverse complement strand
GAGGCCATAGACGCAGGCGACCTGGACCGAGCCAGGGACCTGGCTCAACGGATGCACCGTGAGTGCCTCGCTATGCATGATGGTCTGATAAGCTGGATAACCGCACTGCTGTCCTTCGTGGGACACGGCCAGGGCGACGAAGCGGTCTATCAAGCGCTGAAGGAGAGTTGCAACTCGTGGCTCGGTCCCCTGAGCGATGCGTTTGCCCATGCAGCCCCCCGGCAGCGGGCGGTGATGATGGCCAAGATGCTGAGGGGCCATATGATGCCCATCAGAATAGAAGAGGACGATGATAAGTTCACCTTCATCATGGAACCCTGTGGCAGTGGGGGAAGGATGGTTCTTGAGGGAAAGTTCAAGCCACCGAATGGTTTCTTTAACATAGAGAGGGCGCAGCCGATGACCTGTGGCCAAAGCTGCTTCCCGGTCTACTGTGCCCATGGCCCTGTCATTTCCATGTTGGGGATTGAGTCAAGCGGCGCCCCGCTCTTTTATGAGGAGCCCTCAGACAATGTTGGCCAGGAGCCTTGTAAGATATATCTCTTTAAAGACCCGGCAGCGACCCCAGCGCAGCTCTATGCCAAGGTGGGCAAGGAGAAAGGCAGCTGACGAACAGCCCAAGCAGATAGTCTCTGCTATCCTTGCTTCACCAAGAGCCCCATTATTGCTGATGTCCAATAGTGGCGCCAAGCCCCCTGGCTGATGAGGCAACCTTTTTAGGCGTTCCTTCGGACAGGGTGGCGGCAACAGCCTACGAGAAATACGGTTTCAGCTCTTTGGCCAGCTCCTCCGGCGGCTCGGTGACGAAGCCGTCTATGAGGATGTTGTTGGAGTACCACACATCGTTGACCGGCATGGGCTGGACGCTGGTGCGGGACACAATCTTGAGCCCCAGCCAGAAGTAGGGCAGCGCCGCACCCAGCGGGCCGGAATAGATAGCAAAGTTAAAGCTGGAGAGCCCCTTGGCCCCGTAGTAGCGCAGCACCCGGGACAGCCCCTCCCCCAGCGCCTCCCAATCGGCATCCGCCAGCTCCAGGAAGTGGCTCTTGCCCCGCACCACGGCGTTCACCTCGTCCTCCCGGGTGGGGGCGAAGGGCAGGAACCACTCCGTGTCCCCGATGCGGCCCAGATAGCGCTCCCCGTTCTGCTGCTCCGTCTCCACCAGCTCCTCCCAGAAGTTGCGCCCGTACTCTTCCTGATGGCGCTGTCCCCGGCCCACCATCTCTCGCAGCAGGTAGTAGGCCATATCGGAGCACATCACCTGCAGGTGGGGGTGGACGATGCTGGCCCCGCCGGGGAACATGTAGTTGCAGCCGATTTCGGCGTACTTGACGGCTTTAGCCCGGTACAGCCGGCCTAAGTAGTCGGCGGAGAGCTTGAAGGCGTTGGCCAGCACCGCCGGGGTGAAGCCGTCCAGGGGCAGGTAGTGCTCCCCGGTCATCACACAGATAGCGCTATGCTCCTTCTGGGCGAAGAGGTTGGGGAAGAGGACGGCCTCCCCCCGGTGGAGGCGGCCCTCGGGGATGAAATCGGGGAGGAAGCGAGGGGTGGTGGTGGTGGCCTTCTCCGGGCAGAAGAAGCACCACCCCCGGGAGTCGGCCACCATCTGCTTCACCAGGGCCTCATCCGTCTTGTACATAGCGCCCCAGAACTGGCGGCCCGTCCTCACCACCGAGGTCAGCCCCAGCAGGGGGTCCTCGCGGTACTCAATGGGCTGGGAGTCCGGCTGGAAGTCCTTGAGGGGGCTGAGGAACTCCGCCTGCCCCACCAGCTTGTTGAAGCGTATCATAGCACCCCCTTTTGCTAATACCCTTGCGGCAACGTACTGACCACTTGCGCCCATTTTAACCCAGGGGCAGGTAAATTATAATGGGGGGAGGTGGCGGAGCCAGGTGCAGACACAAGCCCCAACCCCCTGGACTCTCCGGGGACAGGGGTTGTAGAATGGGGCAGATAGGGTCCCTGTAGCTCAGTGGACAGAGCGGCTGCCTTCTAAGCAGCGGGTCGCGGGTTCGAATCCCGCCAGGGACTCCACCTCAACCAGTACCCCCCCCGCTACCCATGGGGGCGTCCGGCACACAAACCGAAGGGGGAATTCGCCCCCATACCCACCCGGTTGAGGGATGCTCTGTCGCCTCAGTCGGTGATAGCCTATCGGTTTATTTTGGAATACAATGTTTACAAAATGTTTATGGATGTACAGGGTTTGTGAGGCAAATATTTTTGAGGGCGAAATAAGGCAGAGAACCAGCAAAGAGGCGCACACGTGAGGCGAAGGTGGCTCAAACGCATAAATATGGCTGCTAGGCTTGGTGTGGTGATGATGCTGATGCTGCTTGCCCTGTTCCTGGAAGCATCGCCGGTTGCCGCTGCGGTTTCGCCACCTGCGTTTGATGCTGTCACGACAGATGCTGCTGACGCCTCATCGTTTAGTTTCTCTCACACCGTGTCTGGGAGGAATACGCTGATAGTCGTTGCTGTTCACGGTGACAGTGTGGGCAACACCGCATCCAGTGCCAGCTACGGCGGAAATGCGCTTACTGAAGCAGTGAGTCTGACTCATAGTGGTGGTAAGCCCTATGTTAGTATATGGTATCTTGTTGCCCCACCAACAGGCTCTAACACCGTTTCAGTAACCCTTACTGCCGCAGACAAGTTCACTATTGCTGCCATATCTTTTACAGGAGTTGACCAGACCACCCCGATTGATGGTGCGACGAGCGCAGAGGGTACAAATAACCCCAGTCTCCCTGTCAGTAGCGAGACAAACGACCTGGTTCTGGATGCCATGGTATCCATTGAAGCTGCTTCGGGTGGTGTGGGCTCCGGGCAAACTCAGCGTTGGAATGAGGAGTTGGGCGGTCCCGGGGTATCAGGCCATTATGGTCACGGTAGCACCGAAGCGGGAGCAACCACGGTCACCATGGACTGGACCGGGCTTGATGGCGGCAACAAACAATGGGTTTCCGCGGGAATTAACATAAACAATGTTTGGGAGGAGTCATATAGGGAGGTAGCGCACACCAACGTATGGGGAACCCTTGGCAATGAATACGATAGTACCTACTCCACGGCTTACATGTATGGGGAAGGCTTTGAGGCCAGCCAGACTTATAATGTTGGCTTCTATGACTCTTCCGCTTCTCCTAACTTGAGAGCAACCGACAGTAACTTAACTTCGACCGCTGGTGGCGCCCTGAGCTCGCAGTATCTTCTCTCCAGTGATCAAACGGCGGACCCGGGAACGTGGCATGCGGTGGCCTATAAGGCCCCGACCACCCCACCAACAGCATACACTGCCGACGACCCAAATTCTGTTGTGGAGGATGACTTCGAGGTTGCAGCAGATGCCATCCCTGAGTTCCCCACGGTGCTCTCCGCCGTGGGGGTGGCCGCTATTTCCTTCGCTATCTACTACTGGATGCGAAAGAGGAGGCTGACCGGTGTGCCGGCGTGAGGCCATGCGGGGTGGGGGAAGCGAGCCCCACCACACCCGGCACTCCCTTGCTACCCGTGGGGGCGTCCGGCACACAAACCGGAAGGGGAATTCGCCCCCATACTCACCCGGTTGAGGGATGCTCTGTCACCTCAGTCGGTGATAGCCTATCGGTTTATTTTGGAGTACAATATTAATGAAATATTTATGGATGTACAGGGTTTTTGAGGCAAAATATTTGTGGGGGGGGGGGAGATCCGGAATAGCCGGAAGGATAGGCCGGGCAGGGGGCTTTCCGGCCCTTGCCACATGTTGTGCTGGACTCAGGTTTGGAATCCCTCTTGTGGCTTTATCACAGGGGCATAGCCCAGGGAGACCAGAGATGAGCCCCGGCCAGGGCATGAGATATGGAGAGAGCCAGTAAAGAGGAGGTGTACAGATGAGGAGGGTGAGACTGACCGGGTTGTTTGTCCTGCTGAGCACGGTCCTTGTCCTGAGCTACAGCCTGGCAGGCCCGTCCCCTGCCTATTCAGGGGGAGGACCCATGGTAAGGGTGCTGGTATCCTTCCAGCAGACGCCGGGCCCGGATGAAGCAGCACTCATAGAAAGCCTGGGCGGTGTGGTCAGGCACATGTACGAGATAGTGCCGGCTATTGCGGCTAAAATGCCCCCGGATAACCTGGATGAGCTGGCGGCGGACCCCAGGGTGACCTCGGTGGAGCTTGATAGCGGGGCCTGGGCCTTGAGCGAGGTGACACCCTGGGGAGTGGTGCGCATAGGCGCCGCCCTGGTCCACCCTCAGAACAAGGGCGCCGGGGTGAAGGTAGCCATCCTGGACACCGGGATTGACCTGGACCACGAGGACCTAACCGTGGCCGGGGATGTCACCTTCGTGGACGACACCACCAGCGGGGATGATGACAACGGACACGGCACCATGATTGCCGGCGTGGTGGCGGGGCTTATCAACGGGATAGGGGTGGTGGGGGTGGCCCCCGAGGTGGAGCTGTATGCGGTGAAGGTCATGGGCCAGAGCGGCTGGCTGTGGTGGAGCGATGCCATAAAGGGCATTGACTGGGCCTGGAAGAACGATATCCAGGTGGTCAACATGAGCTTCGGCGGCCCCAACGAGCCCCCCAGAACCGTGCACAACGCTATAAAGCGGGCCTCCCGGAAGGGCGTAATCCTGGTGGCCGGGGCCGGCAACCTGGGGGACGAGGGCTATCCGGACCTCGTTTTCTATCCCGCCAAGTACGACGAGGTCATCTCCGTGGGGGCCACCGATGAAACGGACACCAGGGTCATCACCTCCAGTTGGGGGCTTTCCCTGGAGCTGGTAGCCCCCGGGGCCAACATATACACCACCACCATCGGCGGCTACGGTACCGGGGGGGGCACCTCGCTGTCAACGCCCCATGTGGTGGGGGCGGCGGCCCTGGTTATCGCCTCTGGCATCACCGACCCCGCCCAGGTGCGGCAACGGCTTCAGGAGACGGCCTATGACCTGGGCCTACCGGGCCGGGACGATGAATACGGCTACGGCCTGGTTGACGCCTACGCGGCGGCAACCCCGTAGCTAATGCCCTTGTTCCAAAGCTGCGGCCCGGTCCTGCTATCCTGGAAAGGCCCGGGGAGACACTCCTATCCGGCTGGGCCTGAGGTGGTTGGGTGAAAGGCAGTGGTATGAGGGGTTTGAGCCGGCAAAGAAGGTGGGGATTGAGAAGGCTGACGCCCGTGCTGGCGGCGCTGGTCATAGTGGCGCTGCTACACACCGTCGGCCCAGCCCCCGTCTATGCCCAGACCTGGGAGTCCTACCGGAATACCCCTCGGAGCATTGTTTGGGGCACGCCACCCGACTACTATGATAGCACCTACAATGTGGTCTATATGGGTGGAGCCGGGTTTATCCAGAACCAGACCTACAACATCGGCTACTACGATGGTAGTGGCAATTTGATAGCCACCGACAGCAGCGTGAAGGCTACCGGGGGTGCGGGCAATCTCAAGAGCCAGTATAGCCTCGGTACCGACCAGGGCGCTGCGGCGGGGACCTGGCACTCCACAGTATATCAAGACCCTGCGACCCCCCCGGTAACGTGGGATGGGCTCGGGGTGGCAGACGATCAGTTTGATGTGGTGGCAGCGGCCATCCCTGAGTTCCCCACGGTGCTCTCCGCTATAGCGGTAGCCGCTATTTCCTTTGCTATCTACGACTGGCTGCGAAAGAGGAGGCTGGCCGGTGTGTCAGTGTGAGGCCGTGCGGGGTGGGGGAAGCGAGCCCTACCACACCCGGCACCCCCGGATTGATGTCCTGGGA
>JAZGBK010000029.1:0-2310 GCA_036476365.1 Dehalococcoidia bacterium | reverse complement strand
GGGCGCGGCAAGCAGCGCCCCTACGATATCTGGTGTAGGGGCAGGGCTTGCCCTGCCCATCCTCGGGCAAGTGGGTGGGAAAGATGATGCTTGCTGTACGCCCTCTGAGGAGTGCTCTCGGAAAGGGGTCTTATGCGGAGGCTACGGCCCCCGCTACGCCTTCTGGGTTGGTGACCTGGGCCTGGCAGGTCTGTCCCCGGCACACATAGGCTGCCACCGGCTGGGTGAGGTAGCCCAGCTCCCGCAGCCTGTCCCCGTCCGCACCAGGGTCTATCACCTGCACCAGCTTGCCAGGCCGGAAGGTGCTGAGGGCGGCACTCAGGAGCCCCTCTGTGGCGTCATCCCCGGGCCGGCCCACGATGACCACATGCACCGGGGACTCCGTGAAGCGGGCCACCGACAGGGCGTAGTCGGCAGCCAGGGTGCCGTATTGCTGGTATGCCTGTGCAAAGGCCCTGAGGGTGCTGTGGGCGGCCTCACGGTAGGCGGAGTCCCCGGTGAGGTGGGCCAGCCTGGTAAGCACCCGGGCAGCCGCAGAGTTCTCGGGGAGGGGTCTCTGGGGGTAGCGGAGCCGGCCCAGCGCCTGACTCCTATCAGCCTGGTCCTGGAAACCGCCCTCCGGGGCTGAAAAGTGCTCCATGAGAATACTCGCCAGCTCCCGGGCACGGTCCAGATAGTGGCGGAGGCCGGTGGCCTGGTAGGCGTCCAGCAGTGCCCCGGCCATGGCCACCTGGTCGGCGAGCAGGAGGGGCAGGGGCTGGGTGCTGGGAAAGTGGGCCATGCCCTCCCCGGGCCGGTAGAGGCGCTGCCACAGGAAGTCCAGGCCCTTCAGGGCCACATCCCGGTACTCCGTCTCCCCCAGGGCCCCCAGGGCCTGATATAGCTCCAGGAAGGCGGAGGCGGCGGCGGCAGCCACATCGGTATAGACGGTGCGGTCCACGAAGGGCGGCTGGCGTCCAGAGCGGCCCTGGAGGCCCAGGGCGAAGTACTCCTCGTCGGCGTCCTGGCTGCCATAGAAGGCCCCCTGGTCGGGGTCGTAGAGGGTCCGTTGCACATATCCGGCGACCTTCTGGGCGGTGAGGCGGTAGCTGTCCTCCCCGGTGGACTGATAGGCGTGGGTATAGAGGCGGATCAGGGCGGCGTTGTCCCCCAGCATCTTCTCAAAGTGGGGCACCGTCCAGTCCCGGGTGGTGGAGTAGCGGAAGAAGCCGCCCTCGTGGTGGTCAAACAGGCCTCCCTTGGCCATGCCGTCCAGGGTCCAGGTGAGCATCTGCCGGAGGCGGGTGTCATGGCCCAGGTGTGCCCGCTCCAGCACCAGCTCCCAGGCGGTGGGGTTGGGGAACTTGGGCTCGGTGCCCAGGCCGCCGTAGATGGAGTCGTAGGCCTGGCTGATGCTGGCCACTATGCTCTCCACCATGTCCGGGGTGACCTCCCCCGGGGCCGGGGCGGCTGCCCCCTGCTGGCGGTGGGCAAGCTCCTCCACCCGGCGGCGCACCTCCTCCCGGTTCTCCCGGAAGAAGGTGGACACCTGCTCCAACAGGGGGCGTAGCTGCTCCGGTGGCAGGTAGGTGTGGGCGGAGAGCACCTCCCCCTCGGGGCTGAGGAGCACCGTGCTGGGCCAGCCCCCGGCGTTGTAGCGGGCGTTGATGTCGGGGCGCTGGTCGTTGTCCACCCGCACCGGTATGAAGGAGCCGTTGATGAGGTCTATGACGGCCTGGTCGGAGTAGGAGGTCTCGTCCATGACATGGCACCAGTGGCACCATACGGCGGAGATGCCGAGCAGCAGGGGGCGGTCCTCCCTCTGGGCCTGCTCAAAGGCGGCCTCCCCCCACTCCTGCCACCGTATCTCATGTGCCCGGTTGGGCCGGGGTGAAAAACGGAAAGTTGACATAATGCTGAAGGCCTCCTGTGGGGGTGAAGGGCGAGGTAGTGGGCTGCCGCGGACCCTATATCCATCATAACAGGGATGCAGCACCGGGCGCATCTTGGTGCAGCCCTCTCCCTGTCAAGAGCGCCCCCCTGCTCACCGGCGACTCCGAGTTCCACCGCCTCACGCCGGAACACACCGTGCAGATAGAGTGGCTGGGGGGGGTAGCTGTGCTTGGGGCGTAAAGTGCGCCCGGCTCCTTGGCCGAGAGGAAATCAGAACTTGTGTACAGCTTATGTGTTATTGTGGGTTTTCGGAAGCTGCCCGGGGTTGATGAAATCCGGCATTTTATGTGGTATGGCGTGCATTATGTACTTGACAAGCCCATACCTTACGCCATTTTCGACCGTTTTGACAAGAGCATCATGAGTAATAACAAAAGA
>JAZGBK010000289.1:0-3571 GCA_036476365.1 Dehalococcoidia bacterium | reverse complement strand
TCTCCGCCATCTCGAAGGGAACGCCCAGGCCGATGGCGATGTCCCGGGTTATCTGATAGCCGGCCACCGGGAGGACGGCGGTGTGCCACACGTTGCCCTCTTTGAAGATGGCCACATCGGTGGTACCCCCGCCCATATCAATCAGCACTGCCCCGTTGGCTCTCTCATCCTGGCGCAGCACCGCTGCGCCGGAGGCCAGGGGCTCCAGCACTACATCCTCCACCTCTACCCCCGCTCCCCGGATGCACTTGACCAGGTTGCGCACCGAGGCGGCGGCCGCCGTCACCACATGGGCGTCGGCATCCAGGCGGAAGCCGTGCATGCCTACGGGGTTGCTTATCCCCTCGTGACCGTCCAGGATGTAGTCCCGGGTGATGACGTGGAGCAGCTCCCTGTCCTTGGCCACGCTGACCGTGCGGGCCGACTGTAGCACCCGCTTCAGGTCATCGGAGTTCACCACTTGGTCTCCTCTGGTTATGGCGATGGCGCTCCGGGTGTTCATAGAGGAGATGTGGCTGCCGGTGATGCCCACATAAGCGGACTCCATGCGTATGCCACTGGCTTGCTCCGCCTTGAAGACGGCTTCCCTTACCGATTCCCGGGCCTCATTAATATTAGTTACGATTCCTTTGCGTAACCCCAGGCTGGGAACAACCCCGACACCGAGGACCTGGAAGGACTCCGTCTCCGATACGTTGGCCACGATAGCGGCCACCTTGGTAGTGCCCACGTCAATGGCACTAAATATCGCCCTTTTATCTCTCACTAACACCTCCTTACCTGATTCCTATTGCCCATCTATATTCTCAACCCTAAAGCCGCTCGGCTACCCGGAGCTTGGCAGAACGGCTGCGCGGGTTGCTCTTGACCTCCTGGGGTGTAGGGGTAATTACCCGGCGGCTCACCGGCCTGATGGTGGGTATGTGGTGGCACAGGCATACCGGCGTGCGTGGCGGACACAGGCACTGGCGGCTCTCCTGCGAGATGAAGTCCTTGACCACCCGGTCCTCCAAGGAGTGGTAGGAGAGGACCACCAGCCGGCCTCCCGGGCGCAGCAGCTTGACGGCCTGGCCCAGAGCATCGGCCAGGTTCTCCAGCTCCTGGTTGACCACCAGCCGCAACGCCAGAAAGGTGCGGGTGGCCGGGTGCAGCCGGTTCCGTTGCCCTCCCAGGGCCATCTCTACTACCTCGGCCAGCTCCCGGGCGGTGTCCAGGGGCCGGTTCTCCAGAATGTGCCGGGTGATGCGCCGGGCATAGCGCTCCTCGCCATACTTGTAGAGGATGCGTGCCAGTTCCACCTCTGGGTAGCGGTTGACGATGTCGGCGCCGGTAAGTCCCTGGGAGGGATCGTAGCGCATATCCAGGGGGGCATCCTCCTGGAAGCTAAAGCCCCGGCCCGCCGCCAGTTGTAGGGAGGACATACCCAGGTCAAACAGGATGCCGTCCACGGGACGGAACTTGTGTGTGTCGCAGGCGATTTCCAGGTGGGAGAAGTTGGCCTGAACCAGAAGGGCCGCTTTTCCATAGGGGACAAGGGTGGTTCGGGCCGCCTCCAGGGCGGCGGGGTCGGCATCCAGGCCCAGGAGCCGGGTATCCGGGCCGCCGGCACTGAGGATGGCGGCGGCGTGCCCGCCCCCACCCACGGTACAGTCAACATAGCGGCCGCCGGTGGCTACCGTAAGGCCATCCAGCACCTCGGTCACCATCACTGGCCGGTGGACGGCTGGGCTATGAGTGTGTGTGGTGCGAGGGGTATTGATGGAATGTACCCTCAGTTGCGTGACCATACCTCCCCTGTTGGCGTTAACCAGTATTCACTTGGCAGCCACGCGCTGCCTCGGTGGGTGGGGGGGGTGTTGCAGAGGGTTTTATTGAGGGGAAAAATTGCGGGTGGGACATAATCCCACTAATGGGGGGATTCTAACATACATTATGTTAGTTGTCAATACCAGTTCCAAACAAAAGTTTAATCATCGTTTAGCAAAGTGTTAGCAAAGAATCAGAACATCCACCCCTGGCAAGGTGGTCCGGCAACCTTTAGCCTTCCTTATAGATAGATTGCTCCGGGGCAAGGCCACCGTCCCACTGCCGTTCCCTCCCCTGTGTGGTATCATGGAACAGTTGTTATGGTGCGAGTAGGTATCCTTACCGTGAGTGACCGCAGCGCCCGTGGGGAACGGGCCGATGCCGGGGGCCCCGCCGTGGAGCACGCCCTGGCCTCCCTCCACCCCCAGGTGGAGCGCTACGAGGTGGTCCCCGATGACCCTCAGGCTATCTCAGACCGGCTGGCCCGGTGGGCCGATGAGCTGGGGCTGGACCTCATTGTCACCACCGGCGGCACCGGCCTGGGCCCCCGGGACTTCACCCCGGAGGCCACCCTGCGGGTGGTGGAGCGCCCCGCCCCCGGCCTGGCGGAGGCCATGCGGGCCGCGGGGCTGGCCCACACCCCCCACGCCATGCTCAGCCGGGCGGTGGCCGGCATCCGGGGGCACAGCCTCATCATCAACCTCCCCGGCAGTCCCCGGGGGGTGGCTGAGGGTTTGGATACCATCATGCCCGCCCTACCCCATGCCATAGAGGTTCTCCGGGGCGAGGCCCGGGAATAGTATGCGTATTGACATCCTAAGCATCTTCCCCGATATGTTCACCTCTCCCTTCTCCTACGGCCTGGTGAAGCGGGCCCGGGAGGCGGGTGTGGTGGGGGTGTCGGTGCACAACCTGCGGGACTTCGCCCACGATAAGCACCGCACCGTGGATGATTATCCCTTCGGCGGTGGGCCGGGGATGGTGATGAAGCCGGAGCCCATCTTTGAGGCGGTGGAGTCCCTGCGCCGCCCCGGCTCCTGTGTGGTGCTGCTCTCCCCGCAGGGCCGCCTGTTTACCCAGGAGGTGGCCCAGGAGATGGCGGGCCGGGAGCATCTCATAATCCTATGTGGCCGCTACGAGGGGGTGGACGAGCGGGTGGCCCAGCACCTGGCCGATGAAGAGCTGAGCATCGGCGATTACATCCTCAGCGGCGGCGAGGCGGCCGCACTGGTAGTGGTAGAGGCGATGGTCCGCCTTCTGCCCGGTGCTCTGGGCTCACCCCTCTCCCTGGAGGAGGACTCCCTGAGCGGGGGGCTGCTGGAGTACCCCCAGTACACCCGCCCTGCCCTCTTCCGAGAGCTGGGGGTGCCCCAGGTGCTCCTCTCTGGGAACCACGCCCAGGTGCGCCTCTGGCGCCGGGAGCAGGCCCTGGAGCGCACCTTCAAGCGCCGCCCGGATCTGCTGGGCAGGGCCCCACTGACCGCCGGTGACAGAGAGTTTCTGAGAAAGTTAGAGGGGGCAGCATCGCTCCCTGTTACGGAGGAATAGAGCCATGGAGTTGGATAGCCTGCTGGAGGATATCAAGCCAGTCTCCCTTCCCCCCTTCGGCCCCGGGGACACGGTGAAGGTCACCGTCCGGGTGGTGGAGGGGGAGCGGGAGCGCAGTCAGGGTTTTCAGGGCACCGTCATCCGGGTGAAACAGGGCGGAATCCGCTCTTGCTTCACCGTGCGGAGGCTTACCGGTGGGGTGGGGGTGGAGCGCACC
>JAZGBK010000288.1:0-4241 GCA_036476365.1 Dehalococcoidia bacterium | reverse complement strand
TAGGCCCGCAGCGTCAGGGTGCTCTCCACGGCCTCGTTGGCGGAGATGTAGCTCTTCTCGGGTTTGTGCTGGCGGGCGAAGGACAGCAGGTTCCTGCAGATGGCAGCAGCCCGCCGGGCCTCATGGTAGATGACCTCCAAGCGGCTTTTGGCATCTTCATCCAGGTCTCCACGCAACAGCAGCTGGGCATAGCCCATGACCGCAGTGAGGGGGTTGTTCACCTCGTGGGCCACGCCGGAGACCAGCTGGCCGATGGTAGCCAGCCTATCGGACTGCATGAGTTGGGTCTGAGTGGCCTTAATTTGTTCCAGCGCCATCTCCAGTTCGTTGGCGTGCTGGATGCGCTCCTCATCGGCCTGCTTGTGCTCAGCCATCTCACCCAGTATCCTGGCAAGGCCATCTATCAGGCTTCTTTCTTCCTTCAGGAATGGGCCTTCATCAATCTCCGGTTTTCTCTCCAGATAGTAGACCTCTACGGTGCCAACCTTTTCTCCGTCTGCCTTGATGTCTGAGGACTGCTTCCATTTGGTCGAGGCAAAATTGCCCGTCCTAAACTCTTGGCCGTGAAAGGTTATCCTGGCACAGGTGACCTCCGGATACTGCCATCCAGGTGGAATGAGGCCAACCGCTCCTCTCAATACGTCATCCATGCTGCCCCCGGTTTTGGCCACGAGCTGACTCACCGCATACAGGCAGGTCAATTCCTTGGCACGCTCTCCCAAGGCGTGTTGCGCCCGTTGGCTCTCCGCCTTTGCGCGCAGCGTCATGATTCCATAGGCCAGGTCGTCCGCCATTTCCGTGAACAGCCCCACTTCATCGGCGGCAAAAGCGTCGGGCTCCCCCGCATATATGTTCAGCGCCCCGATGGCCTGTTCCCCAGCAACCAGTGGCAGGGCGATGGACGAGGCATAGCCGCGCTTGAGGGCTTCGGCACGCCAGGGGACGAAATTGGGATCAGTCAGCAAGTTTCTCGCTATAATGGGCTTGCCCGTGCGGATAGCCGTGCCGGTGGGACCACGACCCCGCTCGGTGTCTGCCCAGGTGATGTCCACTGTATCCAGATACCCCCCTTCGTATCCTGCCTGTGCCACCGGGCGCACGGCCTTCTTTTCGTCCTGCTCGGCGAAGCCGACCCACGCCAGACTGTAGCCGCCGCTTCCCACGATTGTACGGCATATTTCTTGTAGCAGAGCTTGCTCCTCCGTGGCACGCACCAATCCCTGGTTGCACAGGCTGAGTGTCCTGAGGGAACGGTTGACTTTGCACAGTTGCTCCTCCGCCCGCCGGCGCTCCAGAATCACTTGCACGCCGGTGGCAAAAGCTTCCACTTGCCTGGCATCCTCTTCCGTATAATCAGAGGGCTTGTTGGCGACGGTGGCCAGTGCCGCAATGCAGCCGTGACTGAAGATGGGTACCATCAGTACCCTGGTGAGCGGAATGTGACCTTCAGGAACCCCCTTCTTACCCGGATGGTCTGCCTGATAGTCATTGATGACCAGCGTCTTCCTGTGGCGCACCGCATCGGCCCACAGTCCACCGTTGACGACAGGGCGATGAAGCGGCCTGCCCCGCACCTTGCAATCCCGTAGCGCTTCCGCAGACCAGGCATAAAGCGTAAACATACTCTCATCTTCATTGATGAAACCGTAGCGAGCGTAGTAACTTTGGGTCATGGCAAGGATTTGGGCCAGGACGCGGTCGCACAAGGTCTTGTAGTCCGCATCCACCATGCTGGCTATTTCCCACAGGGCCTCGAGCCGTCGCCGCAGGCGAGTTTGTTCTTCCTCCGCCCGCTTCCGCTCGCGCTCCGATGCTTCCAAGTTGCCAATCTGTTGGCGTAGGGCGACCAGTTCCTTTGCCACTTGCTCTCTTGCCTTAGCCTCGTCTCTCATCATCCGCCCCGTGCACCGTTCGGCTGGCAAGGCTCCGTCCTACGATGGGCAATGCGCTGTGGGTCTGCCAGCGATGTCGCATCAGCCTGGGCGGCTATCCGTCTCCCGTGGACAGGCGCTGGGACTCCCATAGAGAGTGATAGCCCTCCCCGCTGATGGCCTGCTGCATCTCCTTGGCCTCCACCTGGAGGAGCTGGGATAAAGCGCGCTCGCAGTCCCTCTCCGCACCGGAGAAACCCAGGGAGCCAACACGGGCTACAATCCGCTCCCACACCCCCAGCTCCTGGAGGCTGCGGGCGTATCGGGGCCAGGGGATGGCCACCAGGCCGCGGGGCCGGGGCAGGCCGGAGCGCATCTTGTGCAGCTTCCACAGCCGCTCCTCTATCGAGCGGGCCATAGGGAGCAGCCGGATGAAGGGGCCTTCATCGGCAGTAGTGCGGGTATCCACCACCAGGGTCTTTCCCAGGAAAGGGAAATACAGGGCAAAGATATCTGCCCGGTCTATGTGGCCCTTGACCTCATCCACATCTACTGGGAACTCGCCGTTCATTTTTCCAGAAGCTCCTGGACCCGCCGGGCAAAGGCGGGCAGCACCTGGCGGTAGTCCCCCACCACCCCGTACTGGGCTTCCTTGAAGATATTCGCCTCCGGGTCCTTGTTTATAGCTACTAAGGCCTTGGAGCCGGAGCAGCCAGCCATGTGCTGGCTGGAGCCAGACAGGGCCACCGCTATGTACAGGTCCGGAGCCACGATTTTGCCGGTGAGGCCCACCTGAGCGGAGGAAGGCCACCAGCCGTTATCGCAGGCGGCCCGGGTAGCGCCCACTGCCCCCTTCAGCGTGCGGACCAGCTCCTCCAGTTGCTGGAAGCCCTCAGGGCCACCTATGCCCCTGCCCCCGCTGACCACTACCGGGGCGTCCTCCAGCTTGACACCCTTGACCTCCTCCTTGACCCGGTCGGATAGCGTGAGGCGGGCCGATATGTCCGGCATCGGGCTGAGGGTCAGGGTCTCCCCCTGGCGGGAGGGGTCGGCGGGGAGGGGAGTCATGGCCTTGGAGCGCACCGTAGCCATCTGGGGACGGGTATCGGTGGTGAAGGTAGCCCGGGCGTTTCCCCCATAGACGGGTCGGGTAGCCAATAGCTGCTTGGAATCCCCGTCTATATCCAGCTCCACGCAGTCGGTGGCCAGGCCGGCCCCCAGGCGGAAGGCCAGCCGGGGGCCCAGGTCCCGTCCCTGGGAGGTGTGCCCCAGCAGCACTATCTCTGGGTCCGTCTGGCGCACCACCGCCTCCATGACGGCGGTATAGGTATCGGACAGGTAGTCCTTGAGACCGGCGTCATCGGCCACCACCACCTGGTCAGCGCCGTGGTGGATAAGCTGCTGTGCGGCATCGCCGATGCCGCTTCCCAGCAGGGCGCAGGCCACCCCTCCCCCCAGCTTGTCGGCCAGCTCCCGGGCTGCGCCCAGGAGCTCCAGGGTAACGGGCGCTACCTTACCACCACTTACCTCGGCGGTTACCAGTACCGATAGGGACGACGCCATAATCAGTGCCTCCTCGGGTGCTACAGGACCTTGGCGCTGCGGAGCCTATCCGCCAAGAGCGTTCCCGCTTCCTCGGGGGTCTCGCCCTCCACTATCTCGCAGCGGGCCTCTTTGGTGGGCTGAAAGAGGCGCAGCAGCTTGGTATTGCGCCCGGCCTCTCCCACCTGGGATGGGTCCAGCCCCAGGTCAGCTGGTTTCCACACCGTGGGCTGCTTCTTGGCAGCGGCCATAATGCCCTTGAGGGTAGCATAGCGGGGCTCCCCCAACTCGTTGCTGACGGTAATCAGGGCGGGAGTGGGTGACTCTATCACCTCATAGCCATCGGGGACCACCCGCTCCACCCTGACCCTACCGTCCATCACCTCAACCTTCTGTGCCACGCTGACAACGGGCAGGCCCAGTATCTCGGCCAACCCCAGGCCCACCTGCCCGGCGTCCCAATCGGCCGCCTGGCGGCCGCAGAAGATGAGGTCGTAGTCTCCTACCTTCTTGATAGCGGCGGCCAGGGCGGTTACCGTGGACCAGGTATCCCCCCCCTCAAAGGCGGAGTCCTCCAGCAGGATGAGCTCATCGGCCCCCATAGACAGGGGCTTCTTGACCACATCCCGCTGCAGGTTGTTGCCCAGGGTTATCACGGTAATGCTACCTCCCTGAGCGTCCTTGATGCGCAGGGCGGCTTCTACCGCCTGCTCGTCAAAGGGGCTTATGACGGGGGAGAAGCTGCGGGGCAGCACCACCAGGTGGTCGCCGCAATCCACCTTCAGGCTACCGGGGGGGGCTTCGGGGTCGGGCACCTGCTTGGCACAC
>JAZGBK010000287.1:0-2338 GCA_036476365.1 Dehalococcoidia bacterium | reverse complement strand
CCAACGCCGGGCGGCAGGCCCTGGCCCAGGACCCGGAGAACCCCGGCAGCCTGGGGCTGGCCATCAGCGAGGCGGTGGAGGATGCCGCCACCCACGACGACACCCACTACTCGCTGGGCAGCGTGCTCAACCATGTCCTCCTCCACCAGACAGTGGTGGGCCAGGAGGCCAAGCTGCAGATGGAGAAGGCCGGGGACTACCCGGACATTATCGTGGGCTGCGTCGGCGGCGGCAGCAACTTCGCCGGGCTTTTCCTGCCCTTCATCCCTGACAAGCTGAAAGGGCAGAAGGTGCGCATCGTCTGTGCCGAGCCTGAGGCCTGCCCCAGCCTCACCCGGGGGCTGTACCGCTACGACTTCGGCGATACGGCCGGGCTGGCCCCCCTGCTCAAGATGTTCACCCTGGGCCATACCTTCATGCCGCCCCGCATCCACGCCGGGGGGCTGCGCTACCACGGCATGGCCCCCATCATCTGCCACCTGTACGACCTTAAGATGATAGAGGCGGTGGCGGTGCACCAGAACCCCACCTTTGAGGCGGCGGTAACCTTCGCCCGCACCGAGGGCATTCTGCCGGCGCCGGAGCCGGCCCACGCCCTGCGGGTAGCCGTGGACGAGGCCCTGAAGTGCCGGGAGTCCGGGGAGAAGAAGACCATCCTGGTGGGGCTCAGCGGCCACGGCCACTTTGACCTGGCGGCTTACGAGGAGTACCTGGCGGGCAACCTGCCGGACTATGCCTACCCCAAGGAGCTGGTGGAGCAGGCCCTGGCCCAGGTGCCCCAGGTGCCGGAGAAGTAGGGGGGTCTTTCCCCCCCCATCAAGTTAGATTGCCCTGGGGGGCTACGCCCCCCAGACCCCCTGAGATGGGCGGGGCTTGCTCCGCCCCTACAACCCATCAGCGCGGGTGTAGCCACGTAGGGGCGCAGCAAGCGGCGCCCCAGAAGTTATCGGTCAAGGGATGACTGGTGAACGACCTGCGCGCCCCAGGGTTGACGGGCTGGCATAGGGGGACTTATCATGGGGGCAGATTAGCTCAAGGGGGAGACATGGCCACTCCACTGGAGGGAGTGCGGGTCTTGGAGCTGACCAGGGTAGCTCCTGGCACCTATGCCACTATGATGCTGGCCGATATGGGGGCCGATGTCCTCAGAATTGAGACCCCCCCGGAGCGCGGCAAGTCTGTGCCCCACGGGACCTCCCCCGGCGCCGAGGATGTGCGCCGGGCCGTCTTCAACCACACCAACCGCAACAAGCGCAGCATCGCCCTCAACCTCAAGGACCCCCAGGGCCAGCGCATCTTTCAGGGGCTGGCCAGGGAGGCCGATGTGGTGGTGGAGGGCTTCCGCCCCGGGGTGATGAAGCGGCTGGGTGGGGACTACGAGACCATCAGCCAGATTAACCCCCGTATCATATACTGCTCCATGAGCGGCTACGGCCCCACCGGCCCTTACCAGGACCTGGCTGGCCACGATATAAACTACCTGTCCTTCGGTGGGGTGCTGGAGCTCATCGGCGAGGCGGGGCGGCCCCCTGCCATCCCGCTGAACATCGTGGCCGACTACGCCTCGGCCACCATGCATACCGTCATCGGCGTCCTGCTGGCCCTCATGGCCCGGGAGAGGACGGGGCGGGGGCAGCAGGTGGACATCTCATATATGGATGGGGTCATCGCCCTGCTGGCGGCCACCCCTAACTTCTGGCCCTTCTTCCGGGACGGCGTCAAGGCGCAGCGGGGGCTGAACGCCCTGGGTGGGGCCTACCCTTACTACGGGGTGTACGAGTGCCAGGACGGCAAGTACATCACCCTGGGCTGCATGGAGCCCCACTTCTGGGAACGCACCTGCAAGGCCCTGGGCAGGGAGGACCTGGCCGTCTTACATTTCACCCCCCAGCACTTCGTGGACCCCCCCGACGCCAAGACCCGGGAGGTGGCGGAGTGGCTCCGGGGGGTGTTCAAGACCAAGACCCGGGACCAGTGGTTTGAGTTCCTGCGCCCCTATGATATCTGCGTGGGCAAGGTCAATTCCCTGGACGAGGTGTTTGAGGACCCCCAGGTGCGCCACCGGGAGATGTACCTGGAGGTGGAGCATCCCGAGGTGGGCAAGGTGCCCATGGTGGGCATCCCCATCAAGCTCTCCGACACCCCAGGCCGGGTGAAGAGCCTGGGGCCCTACTTAGGGCAGGATACCGACCAGATACTTGGCGAGCTGGGCTACGACGCCCAGGCGATAGCCGGCTTGAGACAGAAAGGGGTGGTGGTATAGCCACCCCGATAGGAGGGGGGTATGGCAACCAAGGCTTACATCCTTATTGAGGCCTCTGTGGGCAAGACCCGGGAC
>JAZGBK010000286.1:0-3928 GCA_036476365.1 Dehalococcoidia bacterium | reverse complement strand
CGGCATCTCGTAGTTGATGGTAGGGGGTATGATGCCGTCCCGGATAGTCAGGATAGAGAAGATGGCCTCAGCCATCCCCGCCGCCCCCCACATATGCCCTATCATGGACTTGTTGGAGCTCACCGATAGCTTGCCGATATGCTCCCCGAACACACTCTTTATGGCCCTGGTCTCGGCCACATCGTTAACCAAGGTAGAGGTGCCGTGGGCGTTTACGTAGTCAACCTGGTGCGGCTCCATGCCGGCATCCTTGAGGGCCAGCCTCATGCAGCGGGCAGCGCCATCTCCATCGGGAGAGGGAGCAGTAACATGGAAGGCGTCCACATTGTTGCCGTAGCCCACCACCTCGGCATAAATCCGGGCCCCCCGCCTCAGGGCGTGTCCCACTTCCTCCAGGATAACCACCGCCCCCCCCTCGGAGGGGACAAACCCGTCCCGGCCTCTGTCAAAGGGGCGGCTGGCCTTCTCCGGGGGGTCGTTATGGCGGGTGGTGGCCCCGGTGGAGTCCAGCCCGGCATATATGGTGGGTATCAGGGCGGAGTCGGCCCCCCCGGCGATAATGGCATCGGCCTCGCCGTACTGGATGTGCCGCATCCCCAGCCCCAGGGCGTTGGCACCGGTGGCACAGGCATCAGACAGGCAGTGGTGGGGGCCTTTAGCCCCGGTGAGGATGGCTATCACCCCCGCCCCCATATTGGGCGTAATATTGACCAGAAAGAACGGGGACACCCTGTCGGCCTGGCCTCCCAGCACCTGGGCATGGGCCACCCCAACGTTGGTGACCGACCCCACCGCCGTGCCCAGCACCACACCGATACGGTCCTCGTTGCCGGAGTCAATAACCAGGCCGCTGTCGTCCAGGGCCATGCGGGTGCAGGCCACGGCGAAATGGATAAAGCGGTCCAGGCGGCGTTGCATCTTGGCGTCGCCGATAAAGTCCTCCGGGTGGAAGTCCTTCACCTCTCCAGCCACCTGACATTTGAAGGGGCTGGCGTCAAAGCGGGTGACGGGACCAATGCCCGACTCCCCGGCGCACAGCGCCCGCCAGCTCTCCTCCACCCCCACCGCCAGGGGGGTCACCGCCCCCAGGCCGGTTACCACCACACGCCTCCCGTTCATGCTTTGGCCTCCCTAACAAACCTGTAATAGTCCACCACCCTTTTCAGGGAGCAGGCTGCTCGGTCAAAGCTGGAGTAGCTGGGCAACCCGGCCCGGTTGAACTCGGCCCGGGCCTCCATGGCTATGGCCTCCTGCTGCACCGGGGTCAGCATCACCAGCAGGGGCTTGGCCCATTTCTCCCGGAACTCCACCAGCATACTCAGCAGCTCGCTTATGAACTCCGGCTGGGACTCCCAGCGCCGGGCCAGGAAGGGACCGGAGATTTCCACGGCGATGTTATCTATGCTGGGGTCCCTTTCCAAGATGTCCAGTATGCGGCTCAGGTTCTCCAGGGGAAGCTGCCAGCTTACATCAAAGGGGTTGCGGTAGCTGGCGCCGACGACGCTAAAGAACGACTCCAGCTCCTGATAGGAGGCTGGGGACAGGGGGAGCACCCGGAGTCCGGCCCGGGCGAAGGCATCGCTGACCACCACAGACTGCCCCCCGCTGAGGGCCACGATGCCCATACGGTCGCCGGAGGGGGGCTTGAGATAGAGCAGCCCCTTGAGGGTGTCCACCATCTCCTCCAGGTTCCGGGCCGGTATGGCCCCCACCTGACGCAGGGCCGCTGCCCAGACCTGGGGGGAGCGGGTGAGGGAAGCGGTGTGGGACAGGACAGCCCGGCGGCCATCTTCGGTCTCCCCACCCTTCCACACCACCACCGGCTTGTGCAGGACCACCTCCCGCAGGAGGTTGAAAAGGCGGCGGCCGTCCTTGACACCCTCCAGGTACATGCCAATGATGTCCGTCTCCTTGTCCCGGTACAGGTGCTCCAGATAATCGGGGCTGTCCAGGACAACGGCGTTGCCGAAGCTGACCCCCTTGGAAAGGCGCACCCCGTGCAGAGCGCCTACCACAGCCATGTGGCCCACATGGGTGCCGCTCTGGGAGATAAAGCCCACCCGGCCCCCCTCACCATAGTACTGGTCCACACTGAAGCGGAGGCCGATTTTGGGGTGAAAGATGCCCATGCAGTTAGGGCCGATAAGGGTCAGGCCTGCATCCCGGGCCGTCCGGGTTAGCTCCTCCTGCATGCGCCGTCCGTCTTCTGTACCGGTCTCGGCGAAGGCCGAGGTGAACAGGGTAACCCCCCCCACCCCCTTGCGGATACAGTCCCGCACCACCGGCAGGGCCGCCGCCCGGGGCACGGAAACAATCACATAGTCCACCTCGCCGGGGATGTCCAGCAGGGAGGTGTAGTTGGTATAACCCAGCTCCTCAATATGAGGTATCTCGTTAGGGTCAATCTGGACGGAGAAGACCTTCCCCTGAAAGCTCTTCAGGCTCTTGAGCCAGAAGAAGCCCTGGCCTTTTTTATCCCCCACCACCACCACCGTGCGCGGGTTAAAGGCTCGCTCCAAGCCGTCCATTCCCTAATCCTCTAATATGATGCGGGCGTCGACCACCGAGGCGCCATCCGGGTAGGCGAACACTGGGTTCAGGTCCAGCTCCCCGATTTCGGGATTGGCCTCCACGAAGCTGGAGAGCTTGAGGAGCATGTCCTCCAGGGTAGGCAAGTGGGCGGGGGGGGTGCCCCGGTAGCCCTCCAGCAGTGGGAAGCCCTTTATCTCCCGTATCATCTCCCGGGCATCCCGAGGTAAAATGGGAACGATGCGGAAGGAGACATCCTTGAGCAGCTCCACCCAGATGCCTCCCAACCCGAACATGAGCACGGGGCCGAACTGAGGGTCCTTACTCATGCCCATGATGACCTCGGTGCCGGGGGGCGCCATCTTCTGCACCGATACCCCTTCCACACGGGCCTCCGGGTGCCTATCAGCCACCGAGGCCATAATCTCCCGGTAGGCCCGCACCACACCGCTCTGGCTGGTAAGGCCCAGCTTAACGCCGCCGGCATCACTCTTGTGGACCACCTGGGCAGAGGCTATTTTCAGGGCCACGGGGAAGCCCATTTCCCTGCTCAGGGCCACTGCCTCAGCCCTGGAACCAGCCAGGCGGGTTTCCACCACCGGGAAGCCCGCATCCCGCAACCAGTCCTTGGCCTCCACCTCAGTAAGCTGGCTTCTCCCCTCCCCCCTCGCCCGGCTCAATAACTGGTGCTGGCTCATATCACTCTCCTATAGCAAAAAGGGGGGTACCGCCGTCTGTACTCCCCCACCTTACCTTTGTGTCACTGGTTCCTTCTTAGCGCATATTTTAGACCACAACCTCATTTTTGTAAAGGGTGCGAATTGCCTCATAATGTTTGTAACCGAAGATGGTATCGTTGCCTCAAAATAAGTGTTACCCAAAAGGATGCATTGTAAAATAGTTGCGACCACGCCGGGGCCATAGCCTTAGAGACAGCGCTCCGCTTCTCTAATGATATGCTCTCGGAGCTCCCGAGGCAGGTGACCTTTATGGGCTACGGCAGCGTTCTCCGCTATCCGTTCCGGTCTGGACGTGGCTGGAATGGCGACGCTTACTCTTGTATCTGCCAATATCCATGCCAGGAGGGCCTGGGCCCAGGTATGAACACCATACTCAATCAGGGGGGTCAGGTCAGGCTGCCTCTTGAGCTGGGCCACAAGGGGTCCCCCGTCACCCCCCAGGGGCCTCATCACAATCACCCCGATGCCCAGGTCTTCGGCCAGCGGCAAGAGCTGGGACTCGCAGGTCCTCTCCCGCAAATTATAGGGGACCTGCACCACCCCCACCCGGCCGCTACGCATTATCTCCATCATCTCGGGGTAGGCCGCAGTGGAGTAGTGGGTGATGCCGACCACCCCTATCCTTTTCTCTGCCTTCAGCCCTTCCAGGGTAGGCAGAT
>JAZGBK010000285.1:0-17563 GCA_036476365.1 Dehalococcoidia bacterium | reverse complement strand
AGCAGCACCCGCTCCTCATCCTGGATAACTGCTCCCACAGCAACCATTATTCCCGTCAAACCTAAAAGCCCAGGGCGGGAACGCCCAGCTTGATTACATCCGTTACCACCGCCGGGTAGAGGCCGATGACCATGATGGCCGCCACAAAGGTGAAGATGGACACCTTTTCCAAGGTATCGGCATCGGGCACCCCGTCATAGCGCGCCAGGGGCTCGGTGTAAAAGGTACGCTGCAACATCCACAGGATGTAGCCGGCGGTGACCACGATGGCGATGACCCCCAGCACGGTGTAGAGGCGGATGGCCTCAAAGGCGGTGCTGGTGAAGCTGCCCAGGAAGATGATTACCTCGGCGGCGAAGCCGCTGGTGCCCGGCAGCCCCAGCGAGGCCAGCCCGGCCACGGTGAACACCACGGCGATGACCGGCATCTGGCGGGCCAGGCCGCCCAGCACATCCAGGTTGCGCTGGTGGGTCTTATCGTACACCAGACCCACCATGGCGAAGAGGAGGCCGGTGACGAAGCCGTGGCTCACCATCTGCAGGACAGCCCCCGTCATGCTTATGTAGCTGAGGGCGAAGATGCCCAGCAGCACATAGCCCATGTGGCTCACCGAGGAGTAGGCGATGAGCCGCTTCAGGTCCTTCTGCCTCAGGGTCAGTGCCGCCCCGTAGAGGATGCTGACCACGGCCAGACCGGCGATGAAGGGGGCCAGGTCCCGGGCGACATCGGGGAACAGCCCCACATTGATGCGCAGCATGCCGTAGCCGCCCATCTTCAGCAGCACCCCGGCCAGGATGACGCTCACTGCCGTAGGGGCATCGGTATGGGCATCGGGCAGCCAGGTATGGAAGGGGAAAATGGGCAGCTTTATGGCGAAGGCGGTGAAGATGAACAGGAAGATGGCCGTCAGCGGCAGCACGGTGCGCACCCCGCTGAGGTCCATGGCCGCCAGCTCCTGCAGGTTAAAGGTGCCGGCGGAGAAGTACAGGGCCAGGATACCGGTCAGCATAAAGGCGGAGCCGAAGAGGGTGAACACCACGAACTTGGTGGCCGAGTACTCCTTGCGGCCGCTGCCCCAGATGGAGATGAGCATATACATGGGGATGAGCTCCACCTCCCAGAACAGGAAGAAAAGCAGCAGGTCCACGGAGGTGAACACCCCCATGACGCCCATCTCCAGGAGCAGGAGCCAGACGAAGTACTCCTTGACCCGGAGGTCCACCTTCCACGACACCAGCACCCCCAGCAGGCCCAGGAAGCCGGTGAGCACCACCATGGGCAGGCTCAGGCCGTCCACCCCCAGGTGGTAGTTGACATTCATGGAGGGCAGCCAGGCCACGCTGCCCTCAAACCAGCCCCCGCTGGAGCGGTCAAAGCCGATGAACAGGGCCAGGGCCAGCACCAGGGGGATGAAGCTGAAGAAGGCGGCCAGGAGCCTGACGGTGCGGGGAGAGGGGCGGGAGAGCAGGGCGATGACCACTGCCCCCAGGGCCGGCACGAAGACTATGGCCGATAGATAGGTTAGCTCCACCTTTGCTCCTCAGCCAAGGAAAATCACCGCCACTAACAGGGCCACCAGCCCCAGGACAATGGACGCCCCGTAGAGCTGGAGCTGGCCTGTCTGCGCCCGGCGCAGCCCACGGCCACCGGCCAGAGTCCCTCGGGCCACCCCGTTAACCGCACCGTCCACCACCTTATCGTCCACCACCTCCGCCCCCCGGAAGAGGCCGTTTATCAGCGCCCCCACCGTTATCACCCGCTCGTAGAGCTCATCAAAGAAGTACTTGCGGAACACCAGGGTATACAGCGGCCCAAAGGCCCGCCCCACCCTCTCCGGGGCCAGCCACCGGGCGCTGTACATGGCGTAGGCCAGGAAGATGCCCAGCCCCGACAGGGCCAGGGACAGCCAGGCCACCCAGTGGTGCACCGGGTCGGTGAGGAAGGCGAAGAACCCCCCCACAAAGCCGCTGGTCTCCCCGTGCCCCATGAAGGCACCGAAGCCACCGTTGACACCCCACCACCCGGAGAAGATGGCCAGCACCCCCAGCAGGACCATGGGCAGCCACATCACCGGGGGCGATTCGTGCAGGTGGTGCTCCTTGCCGCGGTACTGGCCGCCGAAGGTCATGAAGAACACCCGGAAGATGTAGAAGGCGGTGAGGAAGGCGGTAACCGCCACCAGCACGAACATAAGCCGGCGCCCGTCCCAGGCCTCGGCGATGATTTCGTCCTTGCTCCAGAAGCCGGAGAGGGGCCACAAGCCCGCCAGGCTCAGGGCGGCCACGAAGAAGGTGGCCGTGGTCCACGGCATGTGCTTCCTCAGCCCGCCCATCTCTCGCATGTCAAAGGTGTGGGTGGCGTGGTTAACGCTGCCCGCCCCCAGGAAGAGCAGGGCCTTGAAGAAGGCGTGGTTGAACAGGTGAAAGATGCCCAGGGCGGGGCCGCCCACCGCCAGGCCCAGCATCATATAGCCCAGCTGGCTGATGGTGGAGTAGGCGATGACCCGCTTGATGTCGTACATCACCAGGCCCATGGTGGCGGCGAAGATAGCGGTGACGCCGCCTATAACTCCCAGGGTGGTCAGCGCCGTCTCCGAGGCTGCAAACAGGGGGAAGAAGCGGGCCACCAGGAAGGCCCCGGCGGCCACCATGGTGGCGGCGTGGATGAGGGCGGATACCGGGGTGGGGCCCTCCATGGCATCGGGCAGCCACACATGCAGCGGGAACTGGGCCGATTTGCCCACCGCCCCGGAGAAGATGCCCAGGGCAGCCCAGGTTATCACCGCGGTGGAGAGCAGCCCCGCCGCCGCCATGCCGTGAATGGCCGCAATATCCAGGGTCTTGGCATTCAGGAACAGGTACAGGATGGCCAGCAGGAAGCCCAGGTCACCCAGCCGGGTGACGATAAAGGCCTTCTTGGCGGCATTGGCCGCCGAGGCTTTGTGGAACCAGAAACCGATAAGCAGGTAGGAGCACAGCCCCACCCCCTCCCAGAACAGGAACAGGAAGAGCAGGTTGCTGGCCATTACCAGCCCCAGCATGGAGCCGGTGAACAGGGACATAAAGGCGAAGTAGCGCATGTAGCCCGTGGTGGAGTAGTCCGTATCGCCGGACACGGGCTTCATGTAGCCCTGGGAGTATATCTGCACCATGAGGCTCACCAGGCTCACCACCACCACCATCACCGCCGTCAGGGAATCGGCCATGAGCCCTATCTGGACATTCAGGTTGCCCAGGCTCAGCCACTCCACGGCGGGGATGTCCAGGCCTGCCCCCCTGACGCTACTCAGGAACCACAGGGAGAGCCCCAGAGAGCCGGCGATGGCGGCGATGGTTACATAGCCGGCCAGCCGGTACCACCGGGCCAGGAAGGGGCGCAGGATGAAGGCGATGACGATGAAGGAGAAGAAGGGCAGCAGGAAGATGAGCCAGGCCAACTGGTGGGGCATGCTACAGCTTCCTCAGCACTTCGGCCACCACCGTCTCCCGGAACTTGGGCACCAGGATACGGTAGTGGGCGAACTCCCCGCTCTCGCCGCGGACCTCGGGGAGCACCAGGGTGGGGATGCTCTCTCCCTGGAGGAGCTCCCGCCACATCTCGGCAGCCATAAGGCTGCTCACCCGCTTAATCTCTACCCACATATCACCACTTCATCAGGTCCACTTCGGCCACATCCACCGTCTCCCGGCTGCGGTAGAGGGAGAAGATAATGGCCAGCCCCAGGGCCACCTCGGCGGCGGCCACTGTCATCACAAACAGGGCGAACACCACCCCGGTGATGTCCAGGCCACCGTAGCGGTAGAAGGCCACCAGGGTAATGTTCACCGCATTGAGCATGATTTCAATGCACATCAGCACCACGATGGCGTTGCGCTTGGAGAGAGCGCCCACCAGGCCGATGGTGAACAGCAGGGCGGAGAGGAGCAGGTAGTGCTCCAGGCCGACGCTCATTCCTCCCCCACCAGCACTATGGCCCCGATGACCACCGCCAGCAGCACCAGGGCAGCGATTTCCAGGGGCAGGATGAAGCCCCCTTGAAGGTCAAAGATGCGGGACCCCAGGGCGGCAGTAGTCGGGGAGGGCGTGACCGGGGCCTTGGCCGCCCACGGCGTATTCAGCACCGCATAGGAGATGGACCCCAATAGCAGCGCCCCCAGCAGCACCACCCCGGGCCACAACCGGTTGCCGGGGCTGCCGTGGTGCACATCCCGGGTGAGCATGATGGACAGCAGCAGCAGCACCCCAATGGCCCCCACATAGATGAGCACCTGCACGGCGCCCAGGAAGTCGGCCCCCAGACTGACAAACAGCCCGGCCACGGCGAAGAAGGCCAGCACCAAGAACAGCCCCGCCCGGAACACATTGTTCAGCAGCACCACGGCCAGGGCCGAGCCTATTAGCACGGCCCCCAGTGCATAGAAGGCCACGGCGTGGAAGTCCACTATTTCGCCTTCCTCTGGCCATAGACCAGCAGCGTCTGCAGGGGCAGGTCGGCCTCTACCTCGGGGCGGAAGTAGGCCGAGGGCTGGCGGTCGGCGGACATCTGAAGCTTCTCCTTGGGCAGCACCAGGTCCCCCCGGCGGTAGGTAGCCCGCTCGTAGCCCCGGCCCATGTAGAGGGCATCAAAGGGGCAGGCCTCCACGCACAGGCCGCAGAACATGCAGCGGCCATGGTCCACCAGGAACTCGTCCACCTGGTACTTGTTATCCACCAGCTCGAGCGAAGTCACCAGCTCAATGCTGCCCTGGGGGCAGCTCTTGGCGCAGGTGGCGCAGCCGGTGCACTTGAGGGACACCCAGATGAGCTCCGGCCCCCGCAGCCGCCGGGAGACATTGAGCCGCTCCTCGGGGTACTGGACGGTGATGTTGGGCCGGGTCAGCGCCGTCTTGCCGGTGAGGGCCAGCCCCCTGGCCAGTCCCAGCCCGAAGCGTTCAAACCTGGACACGGCCACCTCCTAAGCGGAACAGCCCCGACCACAGCACCACCAGCACCAGGGCGATGCCGAAGTTGGGAAAGAGCAGCCACCACGGCAGCCCCGGCCAGGCCAGGGACTCGGCAGCCACTATGAAGATGTTTATCAACGATAGCGGGAACAGGAACTTCCAGGCGAACCCCATGAGCTGGTCCACCCGCACCCGGGGGAAGGTGCCCCGCAGCCACAGGACGACCAGGAACACCAGCACTATCTTGACCACCAGCCACAGGACGCCCACCTCGGAGCCAATGCCCCAGGGGCCCTTCCACCCACCCAGGAACAGGGTAGCGGCGATGGCCGAGATGCCCAGAGTATAGGCATACTCCCCCAGGAAGAACAGGCCGAACTTCATGCCCGAGTACTCAATGTGGTAGCCGGCCACCATCTCCGAGTCGGCCTCCATAAGGTCAAAGGGGGTGCGGTTGAGCTCGGCGGCGGCGGCAATGAAGAAGATGAGGAAGCCCAGAGGCTGCATGAGGATGAAGGGCACCTCCTGGGCCTTGACTATAGCGGTCAGGGACATGGAGCCGGCGGCCAGCACCACCCCCAGGATGGCCAGGGCCAGGGGGATTTCATAGCTCACCACCTGGGCCATGGTACGGAAGGCGGAGATGAGGGAGTACTTGTTGTTGGAGCCCCAGGCCGCCATGAACACCCCTATGGTGCTGATGGAGCTCACCGCCACTATGTAGAGGATGCCGATGTTGAGGTCCGGCGCCAGCCCCCTGACCACGCCACCATCCTCCTGAAAGGGGATGACGGCGAACACCAGCATGGCGGGGGCGAAGACCACCAGCGGGGCTATGAAGTGCACCCAGCGGTCCCCGGCGGCGGGCACGATGTCCTCCTTGGTGAGCACCTTGATGGCATCGGCCACGGGCTGGAGCACGCCGAAGGGCCCGGCCCGGTTGGGCCCCGGCCGTATCTGAAACCGGCCTAAGCCCCGGCGCTCCAGCCAGATGAAGAACATCACCATCCCCGGCACCACCCCCATGATGACCCCCACATAGAACAGCCAGTGAAGGAGCCAGTCCATCAGCGATCCACCTCGCCCATGACGATGTCTATGGAGCCGAATATGATAATGAGGTCGGCCAGCTTCCAGCCCACCGCCATGTCCCTGAGGACGGTGAGGTTAATCTGACTGGGGGCCCGTATGCGGCAGCGCCATGGCGAGACGCCGCCGTCGGACACTATATAGTAGCCCAGCTCCCCCTTGGGGGACTCAATGCGGCTGTACACCTCCCCCCTGGGTGGGCGCACCAGGCTGGGCACCTCCGCCCGGTACACCCCGGGGGGCAGTTGCTCTATCCCGGTGATGGCCTGCTGCAGGATGCGCACGCTCTGGCGCATCTCCTGCAGGCGCACATAGAAGCGGTCATAGGTATCCCCCTGGAGGCCGGTGGGGATGTCAAACTCCAGGTGGGGGTAGAGGGAGTAGGGGTCGGCCCGCCTTATATCCCACTTGACGCCGCTGGCCCGCAGCACCGGCCCCGAGGCCGAGGCGTTGATAGCCAGCTCCGGGGACAGGATGCCCACCCCCTTGGAGCGGGCCAGCAGAATCTCGTTGGTGACCAGGAGCTGCTCGTACTCGTCAATATAGCCCGGCATCTCCTGCACGAACCTCTTGAGGGCGGGCAGGAACTCGGCAGGCAGGTCCTGGCTCACCCCGCCGAACCGCATGTAGTTATAGTTGAGCCGCTGGCCACAGAGCATGTCAAACAGGTCCAGCAGCTTCTCCCGCTCCCGGTACATGTAGAGCAGGGGGGTGAAGAAGGCACCGCAGTCGTTGAGGAAGAAGCCGACGGCCATGAGGTGGTTGGAGATTCGCATCATCTCGCCCACCAGCACCCGGATGTACTCCGCACGCTCCGGCAGCTCAATCCCAGCCAGCCTCTCCACCGCCAGGCAGTAGGCCCAGTTGTTGGACATGGAGGCCAGATAGTCCGCCCTATCGGTGATGGGGATGAACTGGGTGTAGGTGCGGGCCTCGGCCAGCTTCTCCTTGCCCCGGTGCAGGTAGCCGAAGATGGGCTCCAGGTCTATAATAACCTCGCCGTCAAAAGTGACCCGAAGCCTCAGCACCCCGTGGGTGGAGGGGTGCTGGGGGCCGATATTAATGGTTACCGGTTGCGTCCTGATGGCCATCAGGCGATGAATTCCTTTCTCAGCACATGGCCCTCAAAGCCCTCCCAGAAGAGGATACGCTTCGGGTTGGGGTGGCCCACGAAGCGCACCCCGAACATGTCATAGCACTCCCGCTCCTGGAGGTCGGCCCCCCGCCACACAGGGTACACCGAGGGCACCTCCGGCTCGTCGGGGCCCCAGCACTGCACCTTCATGGTGAGGCTGTGGTTGTGCTTGAGGGAGCTGAGGTGGTATACCACCTCCACATAGTCCAGGTAGTCGGCAGCGGTGAGGTTGTTGAGGTAGTCCATCTCCAGACCCGCGGCCTCCTTGAGGAACTGGGCCACCTGGGCCACAGAGCCGGGCCTGACACATATGCAGGCGCCATCTGCCAGGAGCACCGCCCCGGGCACCTGGTCCTGGATGCGCTCGGCTACTTCCTTGCCGGAGAGGGGCTGGGTCAAACTATCCTAACCTCTTCAGGCCGCTGCCTTCCTTCTGGATTTTTCTATGTAGCATGCGCAGGCCGTGGAGAAGAGACTCGGGCCGGGGGGGGCAGCCGGGAATATAGACATCCACGGGCACGATATGGTTCACCCCCGGCACCACCGCCACATACTCTTCAAAGGGCCCCCCGGAGATGGCACACTGGCCCATGGCCACCACCCACTTGGGCTCGGGCATCTGGTCGTAGATGCGCTTGAGGGCGGGGGCCATCTTCCAGCACAGGGTGCCGGCTACAATCATGAGGTCGGCCTGGCGGGGGGAGGCCCGGAACACTTCCATGCCGAAACGGGCTATATCAAAGCGGGAGGCGGCGGTGGCCACCATCTCCATGCCACAGCAGGCCAGGCCAAAGGCTACCGGCCACACGGAGTAGCGCCGCCCCCACCCCAGGAGGGCATCCAGGGAGGTGACCAGCACCCCCCGCTTCACCTCTTCATCTATCCAGGCGTCAGGGTCGGCCAGGGCATCCGGGGAGCCCACCCGTAGCTGCTCAATGTCCAGCCCCTCGTTCCGGTCCAGTTCCTCCCAGCCCTGCCCTGAGCCTGACGAAGGGGGGAGCGAGGGCATCATCGCCATTCCAGGGCCCCCTTCTTCCAGGCATACACGAAGCCGGCAAACAGCACGGCGATGAATACCAGCATGGCCGTGAAGGCCACCCAGCCACCCCCCTGGAAGGACACCGCCCA
Organism: Dehalococcoidia bacterium; assembly: GCA_036476365.1. Lineage (GTDB taxonomy): Bacteria > Chloroflexota > Dehalococcoidia > JACVQG01 > JAHKAY01 > JASLQE01. The sequence continues at coordinate 9,268 of JAZGBK010000285.1, read as the reverse complement.
CGGGTAGAGGAAGACCACCAGCACATCAAACACCAGGAAGAGCAGGGCGAAGATATAGTAGCGGAAGTTGAACTGCACCCAGGAGGGGCCAATGGTCTCCATGCCGCACTCGTAGGTGGTGTATTTCACCGGATTGGGCTTTCTGGGGACTATACCCACCAGCCGGAGGGCCTGGGGAAGGAGTACGGTTATCAGGCCAAAGAAGACAGCTACCACCAGGAACAGGGCTATAGAGCCGTAACCCGCCCAGAAGTCCAAGGTCTCGCGGCCTCCTTCAGGTCAAACCAAGTGGCAATTATATCACCGCCCCCACAGCCTTGGCAAGAGAAAAAACGCACAATGCCTTCAGGCAGCCGGCTCCCGCAGCAGGGCCACCAGGGCCAGGGTGGCCAGGCCCATGAGGGCGGCGGCCATCAGGAAGGGGGCGGCGGGGTTGACGGCCTGCCACAGATAGCCCGCCAGCAGCCCGCCGGGCAGGGCGGCGAAGCCCACCACGCCGTGGTACAGCCCGTAGGCGGTGCCCCGCCTCTGCCTCCCCACCATGTCCGCCACCAGGGCACGGCCCACCCCCTCGGTACTGCCGTAGCTTACCCCGTAGAGGACGATGAGGGCCATCACCTGCCACGGTGCCTGGGCGGCGGCCAGGCCCAGGTAGATAAGGCCGAAGCTGCCCCAGCCCAGGGCCAGCACCCTCAGCCGCCCCACCCGGTCCGAGAGCCTGCCGGTCACCACGGCCAGGTTGGCATACACCAGGTTGAACAGGATAAAGAGCAGCAGGATGTGCAGGGTGGACAGCCCCAGGTCATGTGCCCGCAGCACCAGGAAGGCGTCTGCCAGGCGGCCCAGGGTGAACACCACCATAATCCCCAGGAAGAGCTTGAACCGGAGGGTGATGGGGGCGGCCCCGGCGGAGACGTGCAGGGGGGTGTGGGGCGCAGGCTCCGTCACGAACAGAAGCAGCATCAGCACCGCTATGGCCGCCGGGACGATGCTGATGAGCACCAGGCTGCGGAAGGTGTCCCCCGCCAGGGCCACCGCCCCCCGCTGGGAGAGGTACACCACCAAGGCGGCGATGCCCAGCCCCACCACCGCACCGTAGCTGTCCAGGGCCCGGTGCAGGCCGAAGCTCCGGCCCCACTCCTGGGGGGTTGAGGAATCGACCAGCAGGGCATCCCGGGGGGCGGTGCGGATGGCCTTGCCCAGCCGGTCGGCAAAGCGCACCCCCAGCACCATTCCCCAGCTACCGGCCAGATAGAGGAAGGGCTTGGCCACGGTGGACAGGGTGTAGCCGGCAGCGGTGAGGCCCTTGCGCCGCCCCAGGCGGTCGCTGAGCCAGCCGGAGACCAGGCGCAGGCTGGTAGCGGTAGCCTCCCCCACCCCCTCAATGAGGCCGATGATGGCCACAGGCGTCCCCAGCACATTAAGCAGGAACAGGGGGAGCAGGGTGAAGAGCATCTCCGAGCTGGCGTCGGTGAGGAAGCTCACCATCCCCAGGAAGAAGACATTGGCGCTGACGCCCAGGATGCGGCGCCGGCTACCCCTCACGGTACAGGCCCTGCTCCCGGATGTACTGCTCCACAGCGGGGGGCAACAGGTGATGCACCGGCAGCCCCCGGGCCACCCGGCGGCGTATCTCCGAGGCACTGATGTCTATGACGGGGCCGGAGAGGAGGCGCAGCCGCTCCCTGAGGCCGGGTAAGGCCTTCTCCAAGCCGTCCACATCCGGCTCCGGGGTCCCGGGCCGGGGCACGGCAGCGATGCGGCTGAGGGTGAGGAGCTCCTGGGGCCGGCTCCAGCGGGGAAGGTCGGCCACGGCATCCCAGCCCAAAATGAGAAGCACCTCCCGGCCCTCGGAGCGCCCCAGCTCCCGCAGCGTATCCACTGTATAGGACGGGCCGGGCCGCTCCACCTCCAGGGTGCTCAGGTGGAAGCTGTCATTACCGGCCAGGGCCAGCCGCAGCATCTCCAGGCGGTGGGCGGCGGGGGTCACCGGCCCCTGCTTCAGCGGCGGCTGCCCCACGGGGATGAAGTATACCAGCTCCAACCCCAGCTCCAGGGCCACCTCCTGGGCGATGATGAGGTGACCTGTATGCACAGGGTCGAAAGTACCCCCCAGGACCCCTACCACCGCCATCTCAGCCCCGTCCCTTTAGGGGCCGGGGACGGATTACCGGTGGCGACAGGGGCCGGCGCTCCGCCCGGGTGTGGGCCAGCCGGACCGCCAGCTCCCGCAGCAGCGCCCCCACCCCCTCCCCGGTGGCCGCCGATACCAGGAACAGGGGCGATACCCCCTTCAGCTCCTTCTTGATATCCCCCAACCTGGACTGCACCTCGGGCAGGTCGGTCTTGTTCACCGCCACCACCTGGGGCTTGGCGGCCAAGGCCGGGTTGTATAGCTCCAGCTCCCGGTTGATGGACTCCAGCTCCTCCCGCATCCCTGGCGAGGTGCCGTCCAGCAGGTGCAGCAGCACCCGGGCCCGCTCGGTATGCCGCAGGAACAGGTCCCCCAGCCCCCGGCCCTGGTAGGCGCCCTCAATGAGGCCGGGGATTTCCCCGATGATGAAGGTGCGGAAGTCCACCTCGCCTATCCCCAGCTCCGGCTCCGTGGTAGTGAAGGGATAAGGGGCGACTCGGGGCCGGGCGTGGGAGAGGCGGGCCAGCAGGGTGGACTTGCCGGCATTAGGCCGGCCCACTATGCCCACATCCAGCACCAGCCTCAGCTCCAAGACCAGACTCTGCTCCTCCCCGGGTGCCCCAGGGGTAGCCCTCCGGGGCACATGCTCCACCGCCGTGGCGAAGTGGACATTCCCCAGGCCCCCCCTGCCCCCCCGGGCCACCAGCACCCGGTCCCCTTCCTCCACCAGGTCCGCCAGCAGCCGCCTCTCGCCCGCCTCCGTGGCGGACACCAGGGTGCCCGCGGGCACCGCCACCACCAAGTCCTCCCCGTCCTTCCCCGTCCGCTGCCCACCGGCCCCCCGACCCCCGTCTCTCGCCCGCAACCTTTTCTTGTATCGCAAGGGGGATAGGCTGAACAGGCGAGTATCAACAGTTAGATAGACCGAGCCCCCGGCGCCTCCATCACCGCCGTCCGGGCCACCGAAGGGAACGAACTTCTCTCGCCGGAAACTCACCACACCGGCACCACCGTCCCCACCCCGAACGCTAAGCTCTATCTCATCAACCATGGACTGCCCGCGTACTCCTAATTAAGCGCAACACTTGTCGCTCCCGTCTATCTTAATCCGTTGTTCTCTTCCATGATAATAGAGTCCTACAATAGAAACAATAATAGGGACCGTTCGAAAGGTCGGCAGGGCTATTGGGATAGCGTGCTGCGGATAGCCATCAGGGGTCGGGAGAGAGAGGTGGAGTGGGGTAGAGAGCGGACGGTCTGCCGGTGAGCGTAGATAACCGACGACTTGGTCAGCCCCCCCACCAGAGCGCCTATCTGGCTCAGGGACAGTTGGGCCTCTTCACGGAGGAGGTAGACGGCTATCTGGCGGGCCAGACTGAGCTGGGCCTGGCGTTTCCGGCTCAGGAAGGCATCACTGGGCAGATGGAAGTGGCGCAGCACCCTATCCACGATGGCCTGTGGTGGGGTAGCGGGTGTGGGGGCAGTAGTTTCCTCCAGGGCCTGCTGGGCCAGCTCCGGGGTGAGGGGGTGGCCCCGGGCCTGGGCTACGGCCAGCACCCAGTTAAGGCGGCCCAACAGCTCCCGGATATCCCCCACCGGGGCCCGGGCGATGATCTCCAGCACCCCGGTGGCTATGGCGGCATCGGCGCGCACCCTGGTCTGGAGGATAGATAGGCGCTCGGCCTCCCCCGGTGGGGTCACCTGGGCCACCAGGCCGCCGGCCAGGCGGGATGACAACTGGTTGGGGAGACCCTCTATGGCCCGGGGGTGGCGGTCGGATGCCACAATCAACTGGCAGCCGTTGTTGTACAGCTCGTTGAAGGTGTGGAAGAAGCCCTCCTGCGTCTGGCCCTTACCGGTAAGGAACTGGATGTCGTCCACTACCAGCAGACCAAGGCCGCGGAAGCGCTGGCGGAAGCCATCCATGCCCTGGTGGCGGATGGCGGTGATGAACTGGGTGGTGAACTGCTCGGCGGTGAGGTAAAGGGCAGCCAGGCGGCCCTCCAGGGTGCGGCGGGCCACCGCCTGGAGGAGATGGGTCTTGCCCAGGCCGGTGCCCCCCCACACCAGAAGGGGGTTGTATAGCTGGCCGGGCCGCTCAGCGGCTTCAGTGGCGGCACAGTGGGCCACCAGGTTGAAGCCGCCCACCGCCAGGGAGCCGAAGGAGTAAGCGGGGTTAAGCCCGGCGAAAGAGGGGGGTGGTGGGCAGTGCCCGGGGGCACGGAGGGAGAAGCGCACCCCCAGCGGCCGGCCGAGGAGACCGGCCAAGGTGTTGCGGATGTGGGGCAGCAGGCGCTGCTCTAACCACTCCTCGCAAAAGGCGTTGGGCACCCCCACCACGAAAGTATCCCCCTCGAGGGCCTCCCCGGTGGTATCTTGAAGCCAGGTGCGGAAGTTGGCCCGGTTCACCTGGAGCTCCAGCTCCCCCAGGGCGGCCTGCCATATGTTCTGGGCTGACCTCAGCATGAGTCCTGCCCTGCTTTGGGCAAAAAAATCCCCCATCAAAGAAGTCTTGCGGCATGAACTTGCCCTCCGGGGCCTGGGGGAACTCTTTTCCGGAAGCTGCCCCTGGCCTGGGCTGGGACTAATGCTAACACCCGGCCCTCGGGGGGAGGCAAACCCCGGCGGGGCTTACCAGCGGCATCCCTCCGGTTTGTGTTTCGTTTCAACCGCCCCTCCGCACCTCCCTTTTTCTCCATTTTTTGCGTGCCGATGAACCAAAGTTTAGAATGGTGGCGGATGAGGGTCGTTTTGATGGGTACTCCCCCCTTTGCTGTGCCCGCCCTGGAGGCGCTGGCGGCGCAGCACCAGGTGGTGGCGGTCTATACCCGGCCGGATAATCCGGCGGGGCGGGGGCGGCAGGCTACCCCCTCGGCGGTGAAGCGGGAGGCCCTGGCCCTCGGCCTGCCGGTAGAGCAGCCCCTCAGCCTCAGGGACCCCGGCGAGCAGCGGCGGCTGGCCGCCTTTGCCCCCGAGGTGATAGTAGTGGCGGGCTACGGCCTGCTGCTGCCCCCTCCGGTGTTGGAGCTACCCCCCCACCGCTGCCTCAACCTTCACCCCTCCCTCCTCCCCCGCCACCGGGGCCCTTCCCCCATCCCCTTCGCCATCCTTGAAGGCGACCGGGTCACCGGCGTCACCCTCATGCTCATGGACGAGGCTATGGATACCGGCCCGGTGCTGCTCCAGGTCACCCACCCCATTTCCCCCCAGGACACCGCCGGCAGCCTGGGGGAGGCCCTGGCCCACCGGGCCGCCGGGCTGCTCATGGAGGGGCTGCCCCGCTGGGTGGCCGGTGAGCTTGTCCCCCAGCCGCAGCAGGGTGAGGCCACCTATTCCCGGGTCCTCACCAAGGAGGACGGCCGGCTGGACTGGCAGCTACCCGCCCGGGAGCTGTGGCTCCGGGTGCGCGCCTTTCAGCCGTGGCCGGGCACCTTTACCGCTTTCCGGGGCAGGCTGCTCAAGGTCCTGGAGGCGGAGCCGGCGGCGGGCAGTACCCCGCCGGGCATGGTGGAGGGGGTGAGTGGGGGAGGGGCGGTGGGTACGGGGGAGGGCATCCTCCGGCTGCTGCGGGTGCAGCTGGAGGGCAAAAGACCCCTCAACATTGAGGAGTTCCTCCGCGGCCGCCCCGACTTTGTGGGTGCTATGTTAGGACAGAAGGAGGCAGGCCGTGGGTAAATGGCCGAGGGTCAACTATAGGGAAGAGGGCATGCGTGAAGGCATGCAGATAGAGGATGCCGGCATCTCAGTGGACGACAAGGTGAGGCTGCTGGAGGCCCTTTCCGAGACAGGGCTGAAGCACATCGTGGTCGGCTCCTTCGTAAGTCCCCGGTGGACGCCTCAGATGGCCCGCATTGACGAGATAGTGACCAGGTTCAGACCCAGGCCCGGCGTAACCTACAGCGCGCTGGCCCTCAACGAGCGGGGTGTGGAGCGGGCCCGGCAGTATTGCCCGCCTCTCACCCTGGAGGAGGACCCCTGGCCCAGGCTCACCTGCCACATGTGCGATGTCTTCTCTCGCCGCAACACCAACCGCTCTCAGATGGAGCAGGTGGCGCGGTGGCCGCAGATAGCCTCCCAGGCCAGGGAGCGGGGCACCAGCGAGGCGGGCATAGGCGTCACCTCGGCCTGGGGCTCCAACTTCCTGGGCGAGTTCCCCGTGGATGCCCTGATGACGCTACTGGAGAAACAGCACCGGATGTGGGACGAGGCTGGCATCCGGGTGGTGAGCGTTTTTCTGCTTGACCCCATGAGCTGGTGTGTGCCCCACAAGGTGGAGGAAAGTGTGTACCGCATCAAAGAGCGGTGGCCCGAGGTCAGGCATTTCTGGCTCCACCTGCACGACGGCCGCAACATGGCCCTGGCCTCGGTTTACGCCGCCATGCGGGTGCTGGGCACGGAGGACACCCTGGACCTGGACGGCACTATCGGCGGCTTCGGCGGGTGCCCATACTGCGGCAACGGCCGGGCCACGGGCATGATACCCTCCGAGGACATCCTCCACATGATGGAGGACATGGGCATAGACACGGGCGTGGACATCGACCGGCTCATAGAGTGCGTGTGGATGGCCGAGGAAATCGTGGGCCGCCCCCTCAACGGCCATGTGTCCCGGGCGGGCCCCCGGCCCCGTGGCAGGCGGCTATACGACATTAACATGCCCTTCGTGGAGACCCTGGAGCAGGCCAGGCACTTCAAGGTGGGCCCCTCGGCCTACGAAGGCGGCCTGTCTCCCTACACGGAGCCTATAGCCAGCCCGTATAGAGACCGGGTGGACCGGGGGTTGCCCCCCTTTGACCCCGCCGGCGGCGACTTCCCCTGGCAGCAGGAGTGGTTCCCCCGCCCTCAGCTACCTTAGTGGTAGGTGCAGCAGTGGATTATAGCTGGATTGCTACTGGGAAGGCCTATGCCGACACGCCGTTCAGGTGACCAAGGCAGCGATTGCCTGCCCGATCTCCGCGGGAGAGTCCTCTTGAACAAAATGGCTCCCCTTGACCGTGACCTCCTGCTGGTTTGGCCATGAGCGGCAGAACTCCCGCTGCGCACCAACGAGGATGGCACCCGGGTCGGCATTGATGAACAACTTCGGCACATGGCTGGTGGCGAGCCATTTTGCGTAGCGCTCTGCAATTTCCACGACATCGGCGGGCTCTCCCTCTACAGGAATCTCCCGTGGCCACGTCAAGGTTGGCCGCCGGGACTCGCCAGGTTCCAGGTAGGGGCGGCGATAGACAGCCATCTCTTCCTCAGTCAGCCCTCGTAGCACGCTGCCCGGTAGTATGCGCTCCACGAACACATTCTTTTGCAGGATGATTTCCTCACCTGATGGCGAGCGCATGGCCTGGAACAGCGCCCGTGAGGCATCGGGCCATTTGTCCCAGGAGAGGGGCTGGACGATGGCTTCCATGTAGGCGATGCCCTTGACCCGGTCGGGGTAGCGGCAGGCCCAGTGGAATCCCAGGGCTGAGCCCCAGTCGTGTACCACCAGCGTGACGTTCTCGGTGATTTTGAGAGTGTCGAACCAGGCGTCAAGATAGCGAGCATGGTCCACAAAACGATAGGAGCCGGCGGGGTTCTTGCCTGAGTCGCCCATCCCTACGAAATCGGGGGCGAGGCAGCGGCCCCGTCCCTCAACATGGGGGATGATGTTGCGCCACAGATAGGATGAAGTGGGGTTTCCGTGCAGGAATACTACCGGGTCACCTGTGCCGGTATCAATGTATGCCATCTCAGTATCCAGCACAGCGACCCGCCGTCGCTCATAGGGGTCAGTGGCTGAAACTGGACTGCGGTTCATCTATCTACCCCGTTAGTTTGATGTCTGGTCATACCATCACCGCATGTATGCAGAAGCAGACCAGCCTCAGGCGGGCGGTTGGGGCAGGGCCGGTGCCTGGGGAGGCAACTCCGAGCGCACCACCCGTATGCCGGTCTCGTCTTTAACCACCCTGCCGGATGTGGTGAGCAGGCGGTAGTTCTCTTGCCTGTCCGCCATATCGGGCCAGCATATCAGCATACAACTGCCGCAGGTGAGGGGCACCCTATCAAAGAAGCGGTCGAATTCCTCCCAGCCACGGATGTCGAGCTTTTCGGCGTCAAGCGTTGCCTTGAGCAGGCGATTAGCCGGGTCTTTGCCGTACTCCAGAACCCTCTCCACAAACGCCTCATCGTTGCCGCTTGGTGCGGGCAAATCGAGCACCTTGTAGGACCAGGTTGACCATTTGGCATCGGGGTGGCTTACTCCGTTGGCTCCGCCGCAGGTAACGAGGCAGCGCAGGTTGTGGGCCTTCTTGTTGTGGGTCTGTGCACGGCCTCCTATGCTGACTGTGGTGTCATCTCCCTTGGATAGGAAATGGCTGGGGCATGTGGCCACGCACAAGCGGCAGTCCTGGCAGATGTCTCCCTCTGCCAGCGGGTCTGGCTCCAGCTCCGCCGAGGTCACTACCGATGACAGTGACACCGTTGCTCCATACTCGGGGGTGATGACATTCCCGCTCCGGCCAAGCCAGCCAATACCCGAGGCCACGGCTACATATCTATGCGATAGGGGAGGTGCCACCGTCATGAACGGCAGGCCTTTTCTGTAGTCAAAGTTCGGGTAGGGAGTTGCTGCCTCGTAGCCTCTATCTCTGAGGAGCCCCTCGATTGCCCTTGCCGCCTGGTTCAGCTTCGCATAGGACTGTTTGTGGTCGTTGACATGGGCCATCTGGTCTTCTTTGCTCAGAAAGGCCCGTATTGCGGGCTTGTCCAGGGCCACGGCCAGCGAGATGGCAGACCTGGCGCTGGGAAGTGTGTACCCCAGGTCGCCAGACGGCGGGGCATCTTGTAGACGCTCCTTGGAGGTAAACCCCACCTTGTGGATGCCCATTCCCCGGGCGACCGCCGCGATTTCTTCCTTCAGAGTCGCCATCTCAGTCCTCCTGACCTTTTTGTTTGGCAGATTTGCGTCGTTTGGAGCCTGCCGCGCCATAGACATCCCGAGTTGTCGGCGGGACTTGTATGTTGAGAATCAGGGTGCCGGCTGCGCCTTTACTCCAGCGTCTTTCTGAGTTTCATGGCGACTACGGAGAGGAAAAGGCTGCCCACTCCAAATCCGAAATAGGCATACATTAGCTTGAGGTCCGGTGCTGCCGAGCT
>JAZGBK010000284.1:0-3821 GCA_036476365.1 Dehalococcoidia bacterium | reverse complement strand
CGCCCGGGCCCAGGCCGAGGAGGTCGCTAACACGATGACCTACTTCGAGCTCATCGCCGAGGCATCCTTCATGGACGAGTTCAGCGCCGGTCTGTTCCTGCCCCATACCGACCTGGACCTCTTCCCCTCGGTGAAGGCCGAGTTAGAGAAGGGGTAAGCCGTGGCCGCCCTGGACGCTATCTTCTTTCCCTCCTCAGTGGCCGTAGTGGGTGCCTCCGCCGAGGCCAACAGCGGCACCAACATCACCCTCCTCAACCCCCTCATCCGCTGCGGCTTCCGGGGACCCATCTACCCGGTGAACCCCAAGGTGGCTGAGATACAGGGCCTCAAGGCCTATCCCAGCCTGCTGGATATCCCCGGTCCGGTGGACTTCGTCCTGTGCGCCCTGGCCGCCCGCCACCTGCCCGGGGTGGTGCGGGAGTGCCTTCAGAAAGGGGTGAAGGGCCTGCACATCTTCAGCGCCGGGTTCAGTGAGACCGGCGAGGACGAGGGCCGGCGGCTGGAGGCGGAGGTGGTGGCCCTGGCCCGGCAAGGGGGCATCCGCATTGTCGGTCCCAACTGCTTCGGCGTAAGCTGCCCCGCCTCCGGGCTGTGCACCCTGAACGATATACCCCCCCAGCCCGGCAGCCTGGCCCTGGCCTCCCAGAGCTCGGCCATCGCCGTGGAGTCCACCGATGCCGCCGCCATGCGGGGGGTGCGCTTCAGCAAGGCGGTGTGCTATGGCAACGCAGCCGACCTCAACGAGACCGACTTCCTGGAGTACTACGGCCAGGACCCGGATACCCGCATTATCGCCCTCTATCTGGAGGGGGTGAGGGACAGGCGTTTCTTCACTGTGCTGCGGGAGGTGGCCGCCATCAAGCCGGTGCTCATCCTGAAAGGGGGCACCACCGGGGCCGGGGGCCGGGCGGTGAGCTCCCACACCGGCTCCCTGGTGGGCCGGGGGGAGGTGTGGTGGTCCCTGTGCCGCCAGGCCGGGGCACTGGCCGCCACCACCCTGGACGACCTGGTGGACCTGGCGGTGGCCTTCTACCACTTCACCCCACCCCTGGGCAGCCGGGCGGCAATCGTCGTCTTCGGCGGCGGCCTCGGCGTCAAGGCCGCTGACGACTGCGAGCGGGGCGGCCTCAGCGTGCCTCCCCTGGACGCCGGCACCCGCCACGCCCTGGGCAGCCTCATGCCTCATGTGGGCACCAGCACCGCCAACCCGGTAGACGGCTCACCGGGGGTAATCTGGGTGGCCGGACCCCTGTTCCAGATCCTCGCCGCCCTGGACGCCTCGCCGGAGGTTGACCTGGCGCTGGTCCACCTGTGGGTGCCCTCCCACACCCACCGGGGCAGCCCCGAGATAGTGAACAGCCAGGCCGAGGCCGTTGCCCGCGCCCACCGGGAGCTGGGCATCCAGGTGGTGGGCATCAACAGCTTCACCGGCAGCCCCGAGGCTGCGGAGACCAGCCTCAAGACCCTGGAAAGGTGCGTGGAGGCGGGTGTGCCCGTATTTCGCACTTATTACTCGGCGGCCTCCGCCATCCGCCGCTTTATTGACTATCATAGCCGTGGCAAGGGGCCTGTCCTGCCCGAAGGACTCCCGACTCCTTCGGAGGGCCTGGCGAAGGAGGCGCTATGACCAAGATTATTGCCATAGCCGGGAAGGGCGGCACCGGCAAGACCACCCTATCCGCCCTGCTGGCCGACCTGCTCTCCCAGAAGGGGGTGGTGCTGGCCATTGATGCCGACCCCAGCTCCAACCTCCACCTCACTCTGGGGATGAACATGACCGGCAGCGTGGGCTCGGTACGGGAGGAGATGCTCACCCAGGTCAGAAAGGGCACCTTCCCCCCCGGCATGACCAAACAGGACTTCTTGGACCTGCGTATCCAGGAGTCCCTGGTGGAGGGTAAGCAGATAGACCTGCTGGCCATGGGCCGCCCGGAGGGCCCCGGTTGCTACTGCGCCGCCAACAACATGATTAGGGTGGCCCTGGACCGCATTGAGGGCAACTACGACTTCATCGTCATTGACAACGAGGCGGGCATGGAGCACATAAGCCGCCAGACCACGCAGGATGTGGATGTGCTGCTCATCGTCTCCGACCCCACGGTGCGCGGGGTGGTTACCGCCGTCCGCATGAAGGAGCTTATCGGGGAAATCCGCACCACGGTAGGCCGGATGGCCCTGATAGTGAACCGGTCCGGCAACGGTCTATCACCGGAAGTGGAGAAACTCATCAAAGAGAGCGGACTGGACCTCATAAGCATTATCCCGCAGGACCCGGCGGTAGAGGCGGCCGATAGGACGGGACGGCCCCTGAGCTCCCTCCCCGCCGATTCCCCGGTGCGCCTGGCTGTCCTGGACATAGCCCAGAAGGTGGACCTAATCTGAGCCCTAATCTGAACAAGGAGGCAAAATGCTGGTTATAGGGGAGAGCATCCACGTCATCGCCCCCCGGGTGCGGCAGGCCATGGAGGAGCGGGACAAGGCCCTTATCCAGGAGATGGCCCGCCAGCAGGTAGAGAGCGGCGCCCATATCCTGGACCTTAACATCGGCCCCCAGCGCAAGACCGGTATTGAGGTAATGTCGTGGATGGTGGAGACGGTGCAGGAGGCAGCCGATGTCGGCCTCTCCCTGGATACCACCAACGCCGCCGCCATAGAGGCCGGGCTGGCCCTGTGCCGCCAGCCGGCCCTCATCAACAGCACCGATGCCACCTCGGAGCGGCTGGAGGCCCTCATGCCCCTGGCGGCCAGGTTCAATGTAGGCATCATCGCCCTCACCCTGGGCACCACCGGGCTGCCCACCACCGCCGAGGCCCGCATTGAGCTGGCCACCGAGTATATCCTGCCCGCCGCCGAGGAGCACGGCGTGTCCCCGGACAAGATATACTTCGACCCCCTGGTGCTCACCGTCAACGGCAACCAGGACCAGGCCCAGGCCACCGTGGAGGCGGTGCGTTTCTTCAAGCAGATGACGGACCCACCCCCCATGACCACCTGCGGCCTGTCCAACATCTCCAACGGCGCTCCCCCGGAGCTACGCACCCTCATCAACCGGGTGTTCTTGGTCATGCTCATGGGCGCCGGGATAGACACCGCCATACTGGACGCCCTGGACCAGGGGATTATGGAGGTCCTCCGCATAGTGGAGGGCCGGGACACCTCCACCCCGGTGAGGAAGCTCTATGTGGACCTCTACGATGCCTACGCCGCCGGGGAGCCGGCGGACACCTCCGGCGTGGACACCACCGTGGAGGAGCTACGGGACATCGTCAAGACCATAGACATGCTGGAGAACAAGACCATGTACGCCCACGGCTACCTGAGGGTGTAGCACCGCCGTAAAGCAGAAAAGAGGGGGCCGCCCTGCGGGCGGCCCTTTTCCTTTCCTGTTGCCGCTGAAGCACCGCCAGCGTAAAATGGCGCCATGTAGGGGAGTCATCAACTCGCTCTTCATCACCGGACTGGAAAATGCTGCCGGTCACCGGAGGAGGTTGAAGTCAGCCTGGCCATAAAGAAGAGCCTGGGCCGTGTGTATTACGGCTACTGGGTTTTGGCCGCCGGTTCCCTCATCCTCGCTGTTGGCTATAGCTTCTTGTGGTATGGCTTTACCGTCTTCTTCCTGCCCTTGAGCCGGGACCTGGGGGTGAGCCGGACGGCCATATCCCTGCTGTATGGGCTGGGGCGAATAGAGGCGGGGGTTCAGGGGCCGGTGGCAGGAAGGCTGATTGACCGCTTTGGTCCCCGGTGGATAATATTCACCGGAGCTGCCTTAACGGGAATAGGGTTTATCCTGCTCTCACGGGCTCAGAGCTACTGGGGCGTCC
>JAZGBK010000283.1:0-4278 GCA_036476365.1 Dehalococcoidia bacterium | reverse complement strand
ACCTGGTGGGGGGGCTGGGAGGGGTCATCGGGGATGTGGAACATCCCTTCCAGCACGGGGAGCTGCCTCTTTTCACTCAAATAGCCTCTCCTCTTGGATTATATCTAAAAACTGGTGTACGATGCTGGCGGTAGCCCCCCAGATGACCTTACCGTAGTAGTTGAAGAAGTGGCCCATACGGCCATCGGGTCGCTGTTCCTGCCAGGTGAAGCGCTTGTCCAGCAGGTGGGCCAGGGGCACCTCTATAAGCTCGGCCACCTCTATGGTGCTGGTCTGGAAGGGATAGGGGTGGGGGAACACCCCCACGAAGGGGGCGATGAAGTAGCCCCCGCTCATGCTGATAAGGGAGTCCAGCTCCCCCAGCACCTCCACATGCTCCGGCTTCAGCCCTATCTCTTCCTCGGTCTCCCGGAGGGCGGTCAGCAGGAGGCTGGCGTCCTCCGCCGGGTGGTAGGCGCCGCCGGGGAAGGAGATGTGTCCCTTGTAGTGCTCTACCTCATAGGTGCGCTTGGTAAACAGCAGGTGTGGCTCGCCGTCCCGGAAGAAGATGGGGGCCAGCACCGCAGAGGGTGTGTAGATGGTGCTGGTGCCTACTCCCTCCGTGCTCAGTCTGGGGCGGCTGGCGAGGAACTCCCGGAGCCTTTCAACCTGGAGTTTACGCTGTGCCACAGGGCCTCCACCTGTTTTTCCAGCCCCTCAAGGCTGTCGTCGTTGCGGATGACCACATGTGCCCGCCGGGCCTTCTCTTCGGCGGGCATCTGGGAGCGGAGGCGGGCCCGGACTTGCTCCGGGGACATCCCCTTGGCTTTGCTGAGCCGGTCCACTACCGTCCCCTCGTCGGACAGGGTCACCCAGACTTCGTCCACCAGGTCGGCCCATTTGGCCTCAAAGAGGACGGCCGCCTCCACTACCGCCACCTCGGCACCGTCCCGGCGCCACCCCTGGAGGACTTCGGCTATGACATCCTTTATCTTGGGGTGCATGATAGCATTGAGTCTCTTGAGGGCGTCGGGGTCGGCGAAGACGATGCTGCCCAGCCGGGCCCGGTCTATCTGTCCGTCCGGCCCCACCACCCCCGGGCCAAAGGTAGCCACCACCTCGCTGTAGGCCGGGCCGCCCGGCTCGTAGAGCTGGTGGCCCACCTTGTCGCCGTCCACCATCCGCGCCCCCTTCTCCATGAGAAGGCGGGAGACGGTGCTCTTGCCGCTGCCCATGCCCCCAGTAAGACCGATGACCAGCATATCAGTAGGGTAGGAACTCCCGCCCCATAATTTCCCGGACGATAATCAGCTTCATGATGTCGGCGGTGCCGTCAGCCATCTCAAAGCCCATGACATCCCGCAGCCGCTGCTCCAGTGGGTACTCCTCGCTGTAGCCTATCTGGCCGTGGATGAGCAGGCAATTATGGATGACATCTACGGCGATCACCGGGCACAGCCACTTGACCATGGCCGATTCTTTCATGTGTCGCTGGCCACTGTCCTTCATGGCCAGGGTGTGGTAGGCCAGCAGCCGCCCGGCCTCAATCATAGTGGCCGCCTCGGCAATCTTGAAGGAAACGCCCTCAAACTTGGCGATGGGCTTGCCGAAGGCGGTGCGCTGCTTGGCGTAGGTGATGGCCTCGTCCAGCGATGTCTGGGCGGCCCCCATGCATATGAGCCCCAGGAGCACCCGGATAGTGTCAAACTGGCTCATCACCAGGTAGAAGCCCTTGCCCTCCTCCCCCAGGCGGTATCTCTCGGGCACGGGCACATTGTCCAGGAAAATGGAGGCCCGGCCAATGGGCTTGCACCCCATATCCGGGATGCGAGAGCGGCTCACCCGCTCCTGGTCCAGGGGCACCAGGAAGGCGGTCACCCCTTTGGCCCCCTGGGTGGGGTCGGTCTTGGCGAAGATAACGCAGGCACTGGACTGCATGCCCAGGCTCACCGAGGTCTTCTCCCCGCTGAGGATATAGCTGGTGCCATCCTTCACCGCCCGGCAGGCGGTGTTGGCCACATCGGAGCCCAGACCGGGCTCGGTGGTGGCCAGGCTCAGCATCGTCTCCCCAGCCACTATCCGGGGGAACCACTCCTCCTGGGTCTCATCTGGGGCCGTCTGCAAGGCCATGCCGAGTCCGGCGGAGAGAATGGTGGGCAGGGACAGGTTGAAGTCGGCCCGTCCCACCTCCTCGGTGGAGATGCCCAGGCTCACCCAGTCTATGCTCTGGCCCCCGTATTTCTCAGGGACATTGAAGCTCATGAGTCCCATGCCGGCCATCCTCTTGAGGACATCCGAGGGGATGTGGTCCATCTTGGCTCGCTCCTTGGCACCGGGGGCCAGTTCCTTCTGGGAGAAGTTGTGCATCTCCCGGCGGAACATCTCCTGCGCCTCGGTAAAACCAAACGACATATCTCTCCTCTTGCCGCTTCAGTGATTGTAAGTCTAACAGCCCCTGTACAGGGCAGTCAAGCTGATGGAATCAGGTCGTTTACCAGCCGTTCTCTGCCCGCCAACCGGCCCGGTAAATAGCTGCGGGGCAAAGCCCTTCAGATATAATCCTCTTGGGATACCAGGCCATACCGTGTTACAATTAATAAATGGCTGCCACCAATCTGGTACAGGCCAGGCTCTACGAGACTCTGGCGGGTGGCCGGGTGCGTTGTCATGTATGCCCCTGGCGCTGCGATATAGGCCCCGGCAAGCTGGGGGTGTGCCGTATGCGCCACAACCAGGAGGGGGTGCTCTACCCCCTTAACTACGGGCTGGCATCCTCCGTAGCGGCGGACCCCATAGAGAAGAAGCCCCTGTTCCACTTCTTCCCCGGCACCCAGTGCTTCTCCCTGGGCACCTATGGGTGCAACTTCCACTGCATACACTGCCAGAACTGGAGCATCTCCTGTACCGCGCCCGGGGACATGGGTCCCTCCCAGTACCTATCCCCGGAGGCGGCTGTTGAGCTTACCCGGCACCACGGCTGCGCCGGAATCTCCTGGACCTACAACGAGCCTACCATATGGTTTGAATACACTTACGACTGCGCCCGGCTGGCCCGGGAGCAGGGGCTGTACACCGTGTATGTCACTAACGGCTACATCACTACTGAGGCGCTGGACGAAATCGGCCCCTACCTGGATGCCTTCCGGGTTGACATCAAGGGCTTCTCCGATGCCCTCTACCGGGACCTGGCCAAAGTGGTGCGGTGGCGGGAGGTGCTGGAGGCCGCCCGGAGGGCCAAGGAGAAGTGGGACATGCATGTGGAGGTGGTGACCAACCTCATCCCCACTATGAACGACGACGAGGAGCAGCTACGGGGGATAGCCCGCTGGGTACGGGAGAACCTGGGGGAGCTCACCCCCTGGCATGTCACCCGGTTCTACCCCCAGTACCGGCTCACCCACCTGCCCCCCACCCCCGTGGAGGCCCTGGAGAGGGCGGGGCGCATCGGTGCCGAGGAAGGGCTGCGCTTCGTGTATGTGGGCAACGTGCCTGGCCACGGCTCGGAGAGCACCCGGTGCTACTCCTGCGGCCAGCTCCTGGTGCAGCGCTATGGCTACCAGACCCAGGTAAAGGGGCTGAAGGACTCCCGGTGCTCCCGGTGCGGCGCCGATGCCGCAATGCGCACCACCACGGAGAGGAAGGTCCGGACCTGAGATGGGACGGAGCGGAGGTGTGCCATGGGCATAGTCTTCGGCTGTGTAGTCCCCCACCCACCCCTCCTGCTCCCCGATGTGGGCCACGGCCAGGAAAAGGCCATCCAGGCCACCATTGACGCCCTGAACCGGCTGGCCGGGGAGCTGGCCGAGGCAGGGCCGGAAACGCTGCTGGTTATCAGCCCCCACGGCGAGGGACACGGCGATGCCATGGGCGTACTCACCGGAGCCCGGTGTACGGGGGATATGCGCCAGTGGGGCTCATCCAGCCCCACGGCGACCTACAGCAACGACCTGGACCTGGTGTCCGCCCTCCAGCACGAGGCGGAGGCGGCCCACATCGCCCTAAAGAGTATCGGCGACAAAGGCTACCAGCTGGACCATGGGGTGATGGCGCCCATGCATTACCTGGGGGAGAAGGTAAAGGGGCTGCCCCTGGTGCCCATGACCTTCTCCTTTCTGCCCCTACCCTCCCACTTCGCCCTGGGCCAGGCCCTGAGGATAGCGGCGGAGAAGAGCGGGAAAAGAGTGGCCATCATCGCCAGCGGCGACCTGTCCCACCGCCTCACCCCATCCGCCCCTTCCGGCTACGACCCGCAGGGCCAGGTGTTTGACCAGGAGGTAGTCCGGGCCGTCCGGGAGGGGG
>JAZGBK010000282.1:0-5303 GCA_036476365.1 Dehalococcoidia bacterium | reverse complement strand
ACCGGCCACCATAGCGGAGAGGTTATCGTTATCGCCGAAGGTGGTCCCTTCCAACTCATCCACGGCCACCACATCGTTCTCGTTGATTATGGGTACCACCCTCAGCTCCAGCAGTGACAGGAGGGTGTTGCGGGCATTGAGGTAGCTGGCCCTCTGGGAGAGGTCAGCCCGGGTGAGCAGCGCCTGGGCCACAGCGATGTTATGCCGGGAGAAAAGCTGCTCGTAGGCGCTCATGAGATGGCTCTGGCCCACGGCTGCCAGCACCTGCTTGAAAGCGGTGTCTTTGCGCTCCTGGTCAATACCCAGCCGCTGCCGGCCGGCGGCCACGGCCCCCGAGGTGACGATAATCACCTCCCGGCCCTGGGCATGAAGGGTCGCCACCTGTCCCATCAGGTCGGACATGACGGTGAGGTCCAGCCGCTCGCCGCCTCCGGTGAGCAGGCTGGTGCCCAGTTTGACCACCAGGCGCTGAGGTCCCATAACATTCAAATTATAGCAGCCAGGTAGGGTACAGGCAAAGCACTTAGGCAAGGTGGTGCTGGCAATCCCGTGACAAAGACTGCCTCGGCTGTCAACGAGTGTCATGCCATGTCCCCAAAATGGTAATATGATGGCTCAGGGCGTTGATGAAGAATGGGATTAAAGTGGGATGGTATGTCCTGTTGCGGGATGGGATTGAAAACCTCGGCTAGCAGTGTCCGTATTGCCGGGAGGGAGCGATAACCATGCCGGAGGAGCTGAGTCGCTACCACCAAATGGTGACCATTCTGGAGGACATTGCCCAGCGACGCCGCCAGGCTAACAGCGGGGCGGACGCCATGTACTATCAGTTGCTCGCTGACTATTATGGTGGGGTACTCCGAGCCAGGCAGGATGGAGGCTTTGTGGTGGCCCACACGCTGATGCTGCCTACCGAACCTTTCTACGCCATGGATGTGACCCCCCTGTGTATGGAGGTGGTCACCAGCACCCTGATGGTCCTGCACCGGGAATACGAGGACCTCATCGGCACCTCCAAGAGCTTCGGCCTTAATCCGTTCCTGTGCAGCGTCCACAAGAGTGTTGCCGGTGCCTGGATAAAGGGTTGGGTCCCTACCCCCGATGCCGTGGTGTGGAGCAAGCAGGCGTGTGAGAACACGGCTATGATAGGCAGCGCCCTGATGGAGATTTGCGGCTGCCCTGGCTACCATGTTGACCGCCCCTACCGGTGCCTGGACAAGGAGATAGCCTACTATGCCGCTGAGCTGCAGGGCATGGTGGACTTCCTGGAAGGGCTATCCGGGAGGAAGCTGGATGAGGATAAGCTCCGCCAGTCTATCAAATATGCTGGTGAGATGGTGGGCCTCCAGAAACGGATATACGAGTTGCGAAAGGCTGTCCCTTCCCCTTCTACCAACCGACGCAGTGCCCAGATTCAGACTATCAACTGGCTATATTTCGGGACTGCCGAGGGGGTTGCCTTCAACCAGGCCATTGTGGATGAGATGACGGCCTTAGTGGCCCAGGGGAAGGGCTATGCTCCCCAGGAACGCTTCCGGCTGCTTACCCTGTTCCCCGCCCCCATCCATAGCTGGAAGGTGCTGGACTGGATGCAGCAGGAGTTCGGGGCCAATGTAGTGGCCGACCCCTTTCTCTCCCACTGGGGAGAGTGGGAGCCGGAGCCCGAGCAGGGCCTGCTCTCTATAGCCCGACGCTGCTTCGCCATACCCGCCTGCCGGGAGATGCACGGTCCGGCGCAGGAGGCGATGGTAGGGGATGCCGTTGCCGATGCGGTGGCCTTCAAGGCCGATGGGGTGCTCTATTGGGCGAACCTGGGCTGCTCCCATGGCACCGGCACCATTCGCCTGCTCCGGGACACTATTACACGGGAGCTGGGCCTGCCCTTCTACGTGATAGATATGGAGTACTGCGACCCTTCCATTGTGGCTCCGGACGCAATCAAGGAGCGGCTGGAGGAGTTCTGCGAGCTGCTGGAAGAGCGTAAATAGAACACGTGTCAACGAGCGCCCTTGGTTTACTCCTGGGGCTTGAGGCGCAAGGGGAGGCCGGCCATCAGAAAATAGACCTCGTCCGCCTCCTGGGCCAGCCTCTGATTGGCCAGCCCCAGCAGGTCGCGGTAGGCCCGACCCACCGGGTAGGGCGGCACCAGCCCCAGCCCCACCTCGTTGGAGACGACGATGACATGGGCCGATAGCTCACGGGCGGCCCTGACCAGCCCCTCCACTTCAAACAGCGCCCGCTCCTCCAGGGCCTCCACTGGCTCCTCCTCCCCACCCCACAGGTTGGAGAGGAGCAGGGTGAGGCAGTCCACTATCACCACCTGGGCGTCACCGGCCTCCCGCAGTATGGCCTCCCCGGCTCCGGTGAGGGCCTCTACGGTGCGCCAGTGGATGGAGCGGTCCCGCTGGTGGAGGGCGATGCGGCGTTCCATCTCCTGGTCGCCGGGGGCGGCGGTGGCCACGAAGAGCACCCGCTCCCCTCGCTCCTGGGCCAGCTCCTGGGCGAAGCGGCTCTTGCCGCTGCGGACACCCCCCAGCACCAACACCAGGCTCATGCCTTCGGCCTACTTTTGAGGCCGCACACCTCATACAGGAGCCTCATGTCGAGGCTCTCCCGCACCGCCGCCGCCAGCCGCTGGTAGTTCTCCTCGGCGGTGGGGATATCCGAGGGTGGCTGGGAGGGCAGCCCCTTGCGACGGCGCAGCTCCACGATGAGGGCCTGGCGGAACCCGGGCTGGTCAAAGATGCCGTGCAGGTAGGTGCCCATGACACGGCCTCGTGGGTCCACGGCGCCGTCGGGGTGGGGATGTGCCTGGCCGAGACGGCGCACCTGGAGGGCGGGCGGTGTCTCCCCCTGGGTGCGGCCCATGTGGATTTCGTAGCCCTCCACCGCCAGGCCCCGCAGCCGGCCCCAGAAACCCCGAGGGGCTGCTATCTCCGCCGTGGCCTGGTGGGTGGCCTTGTCCGGCTCGAACACCGTCTCCACGGGGAGCAGCCCCAGGCCGGGGCAGTCGCCGCCCTGCCACTCCACCCCCTGGGGGTCGCTGAGGTTCCGCCCCAACATCTGGAAGCCGCCGCAGACGCCCAGCACCGGGGTGCCCCGGCGGCCGGCCCGGGTGATGGAGGCCGCCAGGCCGCTCTCCCTCAGGTGAAGCAGGTCGGCCACGGTGCTCTTGGTGCCGGGGAGAATGATGAGGTCGGGGGTACCCAGCTCGGAGGCACGGCGTACATAGCGCAGCCTGACCCCGGCTTCCTGCTGCAGGGGCTCGAAGTCGGTGGAGTTGGAGATGCGGGGCAGGTAGATGACAGCGATGTCCACCTCCCCCTGCCCCGATATGGGGTGGATGGAGTCCTCCTCGTGGATGATTATGTCATGTAAGTAGGGCACTACTCCCAGCACCGGGCGCCGGGTGAGCCCCTCCAGCATCTCAAGCCCCGGCTGGAGGATGGAGACATCCCCCCGGAACTTGTTGATGATAAGGCCCCTGACCCTTCGCCGCTCTCGGGGTTCCAGCAGCTTCAGGGTGCCAAAGAGAGAGGCGAACACGCCGCCCTTGTCTATATCGCCCACCAGCAGCACCGGCGCCCGGGCGTGGGCGGCCACCCTCATGTTCACTATCTCAAAGCGGCGCAGGTTTATCTCCGCGGGGCTGCCCGCCCCCTCTATGACC
Organism: Dehalococcoidia bacterium; assembly: GCA_036476365.1. GTDB lineage: Bacteria > Chloroflexota > Dehalococcoidia > JACVQG01 > JAHKAY01 > JASLQE01. Next base: position 1,633 of record JAZGBK010000282.1, on the reverse strand, counting down.
ACCACATCGTAGCTGGACAGCAGGGAGTCCAGGGAACGGGCCACCATGTCCCATAGACCGGGGGTGTGCTGGTAGTAGTCCCCGGCGTTGAGGGTCTTCCACGGGCGGCCCAGGACCACTACCTGGGAGCGGGCGTCCTGCTCCGGTTTGATGAGGACGGGGTTCATTCTGACATGGGGCTCCACCCCGGCGGCCTGGGCCTGGACCACCTGGGCACGGCCCATCTCCCCACCCTCCGGGGTGACGAATGAGTTGAGGGACATGTTCTGGGCCTTGAAGGGGGCGACCCTGAAGCCGTCCTGGTGGAGGATGCGGCACAGGGCAGCGGTCAGCAGGCTCTTGCCCACCCCGGAGCCGGTGCCCTGCACCATGATTGCCCGTCCTTTTCCGGTGGACTTGCCAGCCGGCTTCATTCCGAGCCGCCTGCGCCCAGCGAGTCCAGGTGGCCGGTATCGTCGAAGAGGAGGAGGCGGGGGGGGCTGGTCTCAACAACGGTCAAGGAGGCCGGGGAGAGATGTAGGTCCCACCACCGCCGTCGCCCCCAACCCATCAGGGTGCACACCCCGGAGCGCAGGGGGCCGTTGTGGGCCACCACCAGCACCGTGCCGCTGCGGTGGCGACGGCGGAACTCCCGGAAGCAGGCCGAGGTACGGTTAAGTACCTGGGACACGCTTTCGCCGCCGGGGAAGGACAGCCCCTGCCACCGTCTCAGCCACCGCCGGGCCAGCGCAGGATAGTGCTGCTGCACATAGGCGAAGTCCCGGCCATCAATCTCCCCGAAGCTGCATTCCCGCAGCTCGGCACACTGCTCTATGGACAGGCCAGGCACGGCCAGTTGGGCAGTGTCCATGGCCCGGCCCAGGTCGCTGGCATAGACAGCATCAATAGACTCCCCGCGCAGCCGCTCCCGGAGCCTCTCCGCCTGTCGCACCCCCAGTGGGGTAAGCGGTATGTTCAGCTGGCCCTGGATACGCCCGGTACGGGTCCACTCCGTCTCGCCGTGGCGCACCAGCAGGAAGCGGGTCACAGGGCCGGCCCCCAGAAGCCAAAGAGGGGAAGAAGCATTAGTACGGCCACCTCGGCCACTTCGTTGATGGCCCCGTAGCTATCGCCGGTGAGGCCGCCCTGGCGACGGGAGAGGAAGGCCCCCAGCAGAAGGGCCAGGACGGCCGCGGCGGCCATTAGGCCCAGCCCGGCGAAGCCCCATAGAACAAAGGCTATTGCGGCGGCCATCGCGGTAGATACGGCCAAGCGCATCCGCGTGGCACCCTGCTTGAAGACCAGGCCGCTGCCCTGGGGCCGGGCGTAGGGGAAGGCCCCTATGGCGGCCACCATAACCCACCGGGAGAGGACGGGAAACAGGAGCAGCGCCGGCAGCCGCTCCCCGGTCCCCAGGGCCGCCACGGCCAGCACCTTGAGACTCAGGACTGAGAACAGCCCGATAGCGCCGAAGCTGCCCAGATACGTGTCTTTAAGTATGCCAAGTCTTTCCTGCGGGGTGTGTCCGCCGCCGATGGCGTCGCAGGTATCGGCCAGACCGTCCAGGTGTAGTCCTCCGCTGAGCAGGGCCAGGGCCACCACCACCCCGGCGGCGGCGAGCAGGGGTGGGAAGGCAGCGCTCAGCAGCCAGTGC
>JAZGBK010000281.1:0-3458 GCA_036476365.1 Dehalococcoidia bacterium | reverse complement strand
GAAGGTCCAGAAGACGGCGTCCTTGGGCAGTGGCAAGATAGCCTTTATCGAAGGGCCGGACGGCGTCCGCATCGAGCTGATGCAGAAATAGAAGGGCTTCCATCGACCTGCATCCGTTGTTGAGTGGGTGGTGCCCGGGTCACGAAATGGCGTTTCGTCGACTGCAGCCTAACCTCACCCGTTTCTCAGAGACAAGCAAGCTGGGTTAGCAGAACTGACAATAGTTACCTCGTATGCCAGCCGATGTGCCGCCATGAGTGTTGAAGCCAATGTGTGGTACTTGCGGTCGCCCCATGTGGTATACGATACTGTGGAAAGCAGATAGGACACGGGTATATGTGCAGCTATTGGCTGCGTCTGAAGTGCCCTGGTGGAGACCGTGGCACTTTGGATTCAAAAGTTGCAGGATTGGGGGGTGGTCATGAGACTTCAAGGAAAAGTAGCCCTTATCACGGGAGGTGGCTCCGGCATTGGTAAGGGGATAGCTTTGATGTTCGCCAGGGAAGGCGCTGACGTGGCCGTGAATGACCTGAATGCAGAAGCTGCTGCCGCCACGGCGGAGGAAGTGCACCTGGTGGGCGTCAAAGCTCTGCCGGTTCAAGCCGATGTGGCCAGCCCTACCGAGACTCAAAACATGGTTGCCAAAGCCCTGGCCGAGCTGGGGCGAATTGACATCCTGGTGAACAATGCGGGTTTCGGTGACTACAAGCCTTTCACCGAGATAACCGAGGAAGCCTGGGACCGCATGCTGTCGGTCCACCTCAAGGGCAACTTCAATTGCACCAAAGCGGTGCTGGGCGACATGATGGCGCGGGGCAGCGGCGCCATTGTCAATATCTCCTCCCTTGCGGGGACGACGGGCACCCCCTTCCATGTCCACTACTCGGCGGCCAAGGGGGGCATAATAGGTCTCACCAAGGCCCTAGCCAAGGAGGTTGCCCGGAACGGCATTCGGGTAAACGCCGTAGCCCCGGGCTGGATTGACACCCCGCTGGGCCAGTTTGCCAGGGACTACTTTGGCGAGCGGACGGGGCGCTCCCAGGTCCTCCGACCCCCTCTGAGGATAACGGGAACGCCAGAGGATATCGCCGCCGCCTGCACCTACTTGGCGTCGGACGAAGCGAGGTATGTTACCGGCCAGGTAATAAGCCCGAACGGAGGAAGCTGGATATAAGACCTCGTAAATTGCCGGGACAGCCATTGGCCAACAAAACCCGGTTGATGGCTTGATGCCCCTGCAATCTGGCGTATCCGGCTAACACGGGCCTTGTGAATCAAGCCATCGGCTTGTGACCCGTTCTGCGATGAACCCCACTTTGTTACAATACCGACCAAAGAGCAACATCCAAGTGACGTACATGCCTGGGTCCTATTTTCATGGAGCTGCTAAAAACAGGGGGCAAATATGAACGTTATGCATCTGCGCAAGGAAATACCCGCCACCCAGAGGGTCATCTACCTGAACACTGGCTGGTCCGGCCCCAGCCCGAGGGTTGTATTGTCTCGGGTAAAGAAGGAGTTGGACTTTGAAAACGAGGAAGGCCCCACCGCCCCGCGTGCCCTGCAACGCCGGCAACAGCTTGAGGAGGAAGCCCGCCGGTCAGTGGCCTTACTCCTGGGCGCTTCCCCCGATGAAATAACTCTTACTCAGAATACCACTGAAGGTATTAACATGGTCCTCAACGGCATGACCTGGCGGTCGGGAGATGAGCTGGTAACCACCAACCTGGAGCATAGCTCGGGAATCATCCCGTGCTATTACCTGGCCAGACGGCGCCGGGTAAAAGTGCGGATAGTGGACCTCGTTGGAGTGGAGTCGCCGTCCTCAATCCTGCAGCGCATCGAAGCTGCTATTGGCCCGAGGACCCGTCTAATCCTGTTGAGCCATATTATGTATATGAATGGCCTGTGCCTACCCCTTAAAGAGATTCAGGCGCTGGCCCGGGAACGACATATTCCCGTGCTGGTGGATGCCGCCCAGCCCGTGGGCCAGATGCCTCTAAACATGAAGGACTTGGGTTGCGACTACTATGCCGTGCCCGGTCATAAGTGGGTCCTGGGACCCGGCGGCACGGGTGCACTGTACATCCGCCGGGAACTCATTCCGCAAATCCAGCCGTTCAAGGTGGGGCATCACGCTACCACCAGTTATGACCTCCAGGGGCACTGGACCCCTGACACCCGGTCCATCAAGAAGTTCGAGCTGACTACCACCAGCGGCCCCCTATTGGCGGGGCTAACTGCCGCTGTCGACTTCCTCAAGGACATTGGACTCGGTGCCGTACAGGAACGCGTGCGGTCGCTTTCCAACCTGGCAGTGGCAAGGCTGACTTCCCTTCCCAGGGTAACCGTCACCTCGCCTCGACACCCGCAACTGGCCTCGGGCCTGGTGAGCTTTTCCCTGGATGGTGCCAGCCCACAGGAGGTGGTGGCCCACTTCTGGAAGAAAGGGAGGATTGTTAGTCGTTGGGTGGAGCACCCGCCGGGTGTCCGCCTCTCGCTCCACTTTTTTAACACGGAGGAGGAGGTGGAAGCAGTGGCGGCCTGCCTTGACGGCTTCAGGGGAAACCGTGAGGACTGACAACACGGCGTTCGGGTTTGCACGCAGTGGGGTGACTTATGCCTGGCTACAGCAGCAGCGCCTTTGACCCGTGCCTGTGGTTTGCGCACCTCCGGTGAAGCGGGTGGCGGTAGCCGGGCCGGGGAGCCCCTATCGAGATATGGGCTACATACTCCACGCTGACCTGGATGCGTTTTACGCTTCGGTGGAGCAGATGGACGACCCCCGTTTGCAGGGCAGGCCCGTCCTTGTAGGCGGCCGGCCCGAGGTAAGGGGGGTAGTGGCTGCCTGCTCCTATGAAGCCCGCCGCTTCGGTGTCCACTCGGCGATGCCCATGCGGACTGCCCTGAGACTCTGCCCCGGCGCCGTGGTGGTGCCCCCCAGGTTCGACCGCTATCACCAGGTCTCCGGCATGGTCATGGCCATATTCAGGTCTGTCGCCTCTTTGGTGGAGGCGTTGTCCCTGGACGAGGCCTACCTGGATATCACACCTGGGGTGGAGGCGGGCTCTGCTCCCGAAGAGGTTGCCCGAAGTATCAAACATCGGGTGAGGACCGAGGTAGGCTTGCCCATCTCGGTGGGAGTGGCCACATCCAAGTCGGTGGCAAAAATAGCTTCCGACTCAGGCAAGCCCGACGGGCTGGTGGTGGTCGAGCCGGGCAAGGAGCGAGAGTTTCTGGCACCTCTACCCGTGAGGCGGCTTTCGGGGATCGGTCCTAAGACGGAGGAGAGTCTGGTGGCAAAGCACATCCGGACACTTGGCGAGCTCGCCGACCAGCCCAATGATTGGCTGGAGACAGAGTTCGGTAAGTGGGGACCCGTGATGAAAGCCTGGAGCCTGGGGCAGGACAACCGGCCTGTTCGCCCCCACCGCCCGGTGAAGTCGGTCAGTGCTGAG
>JAZGBK010000280.1:0-2607 GCA_036476365.1 Dehalococcoidia bacterium | reverse complement strand
TCCTTGAGGGCCTCCATGAAGCTCTCCTGGTTCACCTCCAGGCCCATGAGCTCCTCGTAGGGGATGTATGCTTGCTGGAAGTCTATGTGGGGCAGGAACCGGCGTAGGGTGTGCATGGCCGCCTCCCGGCACAGGGCCTCCAGGTCGGCCCCCACAAAGCCGTGGGTGAGGGAGGCCAGCTTCTCCAGGTCCACATCGGCGGACAGGGGCATGCCCCGGGTGTGGATGAGCAGTATGGCCAGCCGGCCCTTCTTATCGGGGATGCCAATCGCAATCTCCCGGTCGAAGCGGCCCGGACGGCGCAGGGCGTGGTCCAGGGAGTTGGGGATGTTGGTGGCGGCGATGACGATGACCCGCCCCCGGGGCCGCAGGCCATCCAGCAGGGCCAGGAGCTGGGCCACCACCCGCTTCTCCACCTCCCCGTGCACCTCCTCCCGCTTCGGAGCGATGGCGTCAATCTCGTCTATGAAGATAATGCTGGGGGTCTGCTCCTCGGCCTCCTGGAAGATGCGACGCAGGTGGGCCTCGCTCTCCCCGTAGAACTTGTGTATCACCTCCGGGCCGTTGATGTGGCTGAAGTGGGCCGAGGTCTCGCTGGCCACCGCCCGGGCGATGAGGGTCTTGCCGCACCCCGGCGGGCCGTGGAGGAGCACGCCCTTGGGGGGCTCTATGCCCAGCCGCTCGAACACCTCGGGGTACTTGAGGGGTAGCTCCGCCATCTCCCGGATGCGCTGAATTTCCCGGCTGAGGCCGCCGATGTCCTCGTAGGTAATCCGGGTGCCCCGGACCTCACTCTGCACCGCCTCCTGCTCCAGCACCACGCTGGTATCGGGGCCGATGACCACGGCCCCGCCGGGGAAGGTCTCGGCCACCATCAGGTCCTGGGCACGGCTGCCGAAGAGGTTTACCCGCAGCCGGTCCCCCTGGAGCACAGCCATGCCGTGGAGGAGGCGGCTCAGGTAGCTGGTATCCTGGGGTCCGGCCCAGGGGCCTTCCTGGGGGGCCAGGGTCACCCGCTCAGCGGGGGAGATGGTCACGGGGGCCACGGTTACCTTCTCGTCCAGGCTGGCCCCGGTGTTCTCCCGGATGAGGCCGTCAATCTGGATAAGCCCGGCCTCCCCCTCGCCGGGGGCGGCGGCCTGGGCACGGGCCACCGTGTGGCGCAGGCCCTGCAGGCCGAGCACCTCCCCGGCGGCCACCCCCAGGGCGGCCATATCCGCCGGGTGCAGGTGGGCCACGCCGTGGCCCACCTCCCGGGGGCTGGCCTCGGCCACCTTCAGGGTGAGGGATGCCTTCTGCTCCATGACACCTCATTGTGCCCCAACTACCGCCCGGCTTCAAGCCCAGAGAGCTCAGGCCAGGGCGATGGCCTCTATCTCAATGCGGGCTCCAAAGGCCAGGGCGGCTACCTGGACGGTGGTGCGGGCGGGAGGCTCCGAGGGGAAGTAGCGGCTATAGACGGCGTTCATGGCGCCAAAATCGGCCATGTCCGCCAGGTACACCGTGGTCTTGAGCACCTTTTCCAGGGAGGAACCGGCTGTCCCCAGGACGGTGCTGATGTTGTCCAGGGTCTGCCGGGTCTCCTCTTCAATCCCTCCCGGCACCAGCTCCGTAGTCCCGGGGCGCAGGGCAATGCTGCCCGATGCGAACACAAACCCACCGGCCTTGACCGCCTGGCTGAGGGGGACCCGCTTCAGCGGCCCGATAACCTCTCGCTCCATGGGCGCCTCCTTTAAGACGGAATCAGTTGAATCATACACCAAGCCTTCCCATTGTGTGCGCCCAAGGGAGCTTTGTACAACGCCATTCAAAAGGCCAGCAACAGCGGCCCTGCACCGCCATGCTGAGGCTCTCGAAGCATGAGCAGTGCCTACCTAAACAGCTTGCCCGCTCGCCCTTCGACATGCTCAGGGTGGCGGGCCGGTGGGGGTAGGTGAAGAATGAATACCCGGGTAGGCCTTTGCGCCCCGGAGCGGCCGGGGCTATTATATGGGGGCCGGGGCTGGGTTGCCCGGACTCAACCGGAGTTTCAACAGGGGGTGCTATGGCACAGAAAAGGGAGCTGACCCTGCTGGCGGTGGGGGATGTGTTCATCAACCGCCCCTCCCCACCGTCTATCTTTGAAGGGGTGAGGTCGCTGCTGGGAGGGGCGGACCTCCTCCTGGCCAACCAGGAGGGCCCGGTCACCGACCGGGGACAGCCCATCCTGGGCAAGATTGAGGCGGGCAGCCGGCACATCCGGGCCGTCCCCGGGTCCATCCCCGCGGAGGTGGAGGTGGGTTTCTCCGCCGTGTCCCTGGCCAACAACCACATGCTGGACTACGGCGAGGAGGGGATGTTCCACACTATGGAGCTGCTCCGAGAGCACGGCATACCCTTTACCGGTGCCGGTGCCTCCCTGGAGGAGGCCCGCAAACCCGTCCTCCTGGAGCGGGACGGCACCAGGATAGCCATGCTGGGCTATACTTCGGTGTACCCTGTGGCCGGCTTTGCCGCCGGGAAGGAGCGCCCCGGGGTGGCCACGGTCAAGGTACACACCGCCTATCAGGCCCCGGAGAATGTGCTCTACCAGCCCGGTTTTCCCGCCATCAGCGTCACCACCCCCGA
>JAZGBK010000028.1:0-2447 GCA_036476365.1 Dehalococcoidia bacterium | reverse complement strand
TGAAGCTGGTGCCGGAGAAGGCGGTCACCTTGAGGAAAAGCACCGCCCCCCGCCCCTCGGCCACCAGGGAGTGGCGGCCGGTGGCGGTGAACTGCCGGGAGTCGCCCCCGAACCATACCCCCTGGCGGGGGTTCCAGAAGAGCGCCTGCACGGTGAGGCTGGTGAAGCCCACCCCACCTATGTCCAGGTCAAAGCGACATAGCTGGTAGCCGGCGGTGTCCACCCCGGAGGAGGCATCGCCGGGGTCGGCGGAGTCCACCGCCGTTATCCCGGAGCGGTGCAGTGCCGGGGTGGCGGAGTCGTACACCGGCCCCTTGGGAATGCCGCTCTTGTCAAGCCTTACATTGGCCACAACCCACCCCCGCTACGAAGGCCGCACGCCGGTGAGGCTGGCCAGCTTGTAGATGTTGAACATGGCCAGGGACACGTACCACTTGACCCGGAAGCGGCTGGCGTCCTTGGTCTCCAGGCTGCCCACACGCTCCACCTCCAGCCCGCCCGGCGCAGTGAGCCCCGCCACCGCCCCCTCGCCGAAGCCGAGGGCGTAGATGGTGGAGCAGTCGCTGTTAGCGCCTACCGTCTGGGCATCGGAAATCCAGTCGTTCACCCCAACCGGGAGGCCGTCGTAGTACTGCACCATCTGGCCGAACTGGTTGCGGTCGGCCTCCAGGATGCCGCTGCCGGTGGCCCGGGAGAGGCTGGTGAGCTGGCGGCGGGTGCGCCGGCTCATGAGCAGCATCTCCGGCTTGCCCGGCTTCACCCTGTCAATGGCCTCGTCCAGCTTCTCCAGGGTGAGGGGGGCGCCATCGGTGCCCATGCTCACCGCCTGGGCGGCATCGCACAGCTTGTCCAGCCCGTCAAAAGACTTGGGGTCGGCGGTGGCATCGCCGTTGATGAAGGTGTCGTCGAACTTCTGCTGCACCGCCTTGGCCTTGAGCTGCACCACCGCCGCCTCCAGGTCCTGAAGGTTGGAGCGGGTGGCGGCCAGGAAGCTGTCCACATCGGCATCACCGCCCAGGATTTTGAGGCTGGCGGTGAGCTGGGTGAAGGTGGGGGTGGACTCGGCCCAGGCATCGCCCACATCGTAGAAGGCGGCCGAGGGCAGGGTGTTCTCCCGGTTGTAGGTGAGGCCGTTGCCCACGATTTCAATGAAGGGCATCACCTGGAGCACGGGGCTCTCGTAGATGATGGTCTCCACCACCCCCGTGAGCAGCACATCGTTGGATAGCTTGGCGGCTTCGGCTAAAGTGAGTGCCATGTGTTACCTCCTTTACTTAAGACTGTCTGCGGCCCAGGGCCAGGGCGATTTTCTCCCTGGGGGAGAGGGCGGAGAGGTCGGCGGCCCCCCGGGGCGGTGCCCCGGCCCCGATGCGGGGCTCGGCGGCCAGCCGGGCCTCCAGGCGGGAGCGCACCTTGTCCACCACCTCCCGGGCGGACAGGAAGGAGGCGTCCACCGCCTCCACCGTATCCCCGGTCACCAGCTCCTCGGGCACCTCGGGGTGGGCGTGGAGGAGTAGGGCGCGGTACTTGGCGGTGGCCAGGGCCAGTCCCTCCCGGAGCCGGGCCACCTCGTCCTGGGGGCCAATGGCGGCTGCCTCAGCCCCTTCCGGTGGGGCCCCTTCGCCGGGCTCGGAGGGATGCTCCTCTGCCTGGGCGTTCACAACCTCGTCTTCCATCCGTCACCTCCTCATAGGAATCACCCCGATGATAGAACGCATGTTCTCCTACTGTCAAGGGCAAAGTGTCAGTGGCTACGGGACCGTGAGGCAACCCGAGGTCTGCTTTCCAGTCCAGGCTTGCCCGATAGCGCCGGGGGAGGTTGATGGGCCTGTAGGGGGGGGCCCGGGGGGCTTCGCCCCCCCAGACGCAATCCGCAGACTGCGCCTTCTGGCCCATCCCCCTTCACCGCTCCCTCTGGCGAATCAGCCCTGCCAGCACCAGAAAAGGCGAGCCTTGTATGTCGAGATACACCTACCCTCAAGGTGTTATGATGGGCCTGGCCGGCGCACCCCTGAGATGGGAAAGAGCGCGCCGGCTTCAAGATGTTGCACACGATGTTGACTTTCCTGGGCTGAGGTTATAAGTTGCTTCAGGAGGCAAGAGATGAACGATGAGAGATTGACCACCGCCCATATCATCACCCGGGTGCTCCGGGAGGAGGGGGTGCAGTACATCTTCGGGGTGGCGGGGGGCAGCAACTACGCTATCATGAAGGGGGCCTCGGAAGAGGGCATACGGGTGACCCACATGCGCCACGAGCAGGCGGCCCCGTTTGCCGCCGATGCCTTCGCCCGCTGCGCCCACAGCTTCGGAGCCTGCTTCCTGTTCGCCGGGCCGGGCTATACCAATGCTACTAACGGCATCACCATGGCCTATAACAACCGCATCCCCATGGTGTGCCTGGTCAACCAGCAGCCTACCCTGGCCGAGGAGAAAGGGGCCGGGGC
>JAZGBK010000279.1:0-2450 GCA_036476365.1 Dehalococcoidia bacterium | reverse complement strand
CTTTAGGGTCTCGTTCGCAAGGTAAGACTCACTAGGCCTTCAACTCTCATCACTCCATCCTCAGGAGGCCTTATACTGAGGATAGGCTGAATTTATTGCCTTTTTTAATCATTGTCAAACACAGCGGGTCTCTACGACGACGCTGTATGCTTACTCGCCATGTAAGAGCGCCAGGATGCAATTCATGAGACGCCATTTAAGCAGCACTTCCTCAGAGGAGATAAAGTGTCAATTCTATATAGGCCCGGAGCCGTTCTGGGCCTGGGCTTGCTCGGAATCAGACCCCCAGGACGCAATTAATGAGCTATTGAATTGCGTGCTGTCCTCCTTACGATCACTTTGCCAGGGCACGCAAGTGTGCTTCAGGGATAAGTCTGGTCGGAAAGCATTCTATGCATCCGTACTACTTGCCTAGAGGCAAGATAATAGACTTGCTATCTTTCCAGTCCCAAACTTGAACTCCAAGCTGTTGGATGGATACTTATCTCAAGCTGTAGTGGACCCACGTTGTTCTTGACTTTGGCCCCATAGTAGGGTTATCCCATTTCAGCCTGCATGGGGGAGGCGCTAGAAGGGCTTTTCTTGGAGAGTTGACGATAGCAGTATAATGGCAACATCGGGATGGGAGGGAAACCGTGGCAATTTTGAGGCGAATTATCCTGATCTTGGCCGGGGCGAGTGCCCTGACACTGGCCAGGGCTACACCGACTTGGGCCAATGGACAGCACGGGCATGAGGCAGGTATTCCAGGCACCTCTGTGCTCCTTGGCTTTCTCATCTTCCTGCTCGCCGTGGTTGTCCTGGCCTGCTCCTTGGGGCTCTACATCCGGTGGCGACCAAGCTCGGCGGCGGGACGACAGCTGAGGGCTTTCGCCAGTTCGGATTATATCAGCACCGTGCGCGGCTTCAGCCGCAATGCCAAGCTGTTGCTCTCCCGCAGCCTCATTGTCGGGGTGAACTTCGGCCTGTGGCACGTGCTGTTCAACCTCTATCTGCTAGCAGCGGGCTTCGATGAGGGTTTCGTAGCTAAGATGGTCGCCGTCAACTGGCTGATCCACGGGTTGGTGGTCATCCCCGCCGGCATCATCTCCGACCTGCTGGGCCGGCGCCGGGTCTTCCTGGTGGCCTACGCCATTGCCATCCTGTTCAGGGGCCTGCGTCTGTTTACCTTGGACCCCCAGGCCCTGCTCATCTTTAGCGCCCTGGGCGGTGCCACCGAGGGCTTCCACGCTATCACCGGTCCCCCCTTCATGTTGGAGCAAAGCCGCCCCGAGGAACGGGTACACCTGTTTAGCCTCAGCGCTGTGTGCGTCGCCGTATCCCTTACTGTGGGCAATGCCATGGCTGGCTTCTTCCCCGTGTGGCTCGCTGGCTCTCTGGGCGTGGAGGTGGGCAGCGCCACTGCCCTGCGGGCAGCCCTGGTGATCATCATCCCGGTAGGCATTGCCAGCATGGTGCCCATATACCTCATCAAGGAAGAGTGGCACGTGGTGTCCCTCAAGGCGTGGTTCACCGGCCTGACCAGCCAGGGGATCATGGCCAGGCTGACCCTCACCCAAGGGCTGGAGGCGGTAGGGCTGGGTCTGGTGGTCACCTTCTTTAACGTCATGTTTGTCTCCAAGTATGGGGCCAGCACCATGTTTGTGGGCAACCTCTTCGCCATATCCACAGTCGTGGTAGCGGGGTTCACCCTGTTCACCCCGCTCCTGGTAAAGCGACTGGGGCAGGTCAGGACTCTGGTGGGCATCCAGTTCACCGGGCTCCCCTTCTTGATGCTGATGGTGGTCGCCCCCAACTGGTGGTTTTCCGGGGCCGGCTACATGCTCCGGGAGACCTTCACCGGGATCGGCGCCGGGCCAACCGGCGGCATGGGTTCCCCGATCGAACGCCTCTTCCCCATGGAGATTGTGAAGCAGCACGAGCGGGGTACCACTAACGGACTGATGCACGCCTTCTTGGAGTTCCCCATGTCCATAGGGGCATGGATCGCTGGGCCTATGATGGTGCGGGGGGAGTGGAGCTTGATCTATCTGCTGGCCGGCGCCTGGTTTGCCGCCTCCTATCTGACCTTCCTCTACTTCTTCCAACCGGTGGAGGCCAGGATGCGGGCCGCCGCCCCAGCGGGAGGGGGCTTACTTCCACGGCAGGGGAGGGGACGGCCTCGCTGACTCTAATTAGGTGCTGTGTAATTCCCGGGTGAAAATAAAAAGACCCACCAAGCAAAGGTGATCGTTCCTGCTAAGACCTCCAGGATGCAATTGAAAAGATGTCATTTAAGCGGCACTTCCTCAGAGGCGAAAGTGAGTCAATTCTAAATGGGCTGGAACCCGCTCTGGGCTTGGGTTTGCTCGGTATTAGACCCCCAGGACTCAATTAAAGAGCTATTGAATTGCATCTTGTACAGTTAGATGCTCTCCTAAATCAACATAGGGAGATGGTTACTCGCTTTC
>JAZGBK010000278.1:0-6044 GCA_036476365.1 Dehalococcoidia bacterium | reverse complement strand
CCGTGTGCTCCAGCGCATCCTATCGGTGGCTGAGATAGATCCTCAAGATGTGGTGATTGAGGTGGGGCCGGGGCTGGGGGTGCTTACCCGGGCGTTGGCCCGCCAGGCGGGACGGGTGGTGGCTGTGGAGGTGGACGGTGCCCTGGCCTCCGTCCTCCGGGAGGAGATGGCACTGCTCCCCCAGGTTGAGGTGGTGACCGGGGACATCCTCAAGCTGTCCCCGGCCTCCCTGGTGGGCGGGGCTGCCTACAAGGTGGTGGCCAACATCCCCTATTACATAACATCCCCCATCATGCGCCACTTCCTGGAAGCGGAGCACCGTCCACATCTCATGGTGCTCATGCTCCAGAGGGAGGTGGCCGAGGCCATCGCCGCCCCGCCGGGGAAGCTGGGGCTGCTGGGCGTCTCCGCCCAGCTCTACTCACGGCCCCAGGTGGTGGGCTATGTGCCGCCGCAGAGCTTCTATCCACCCCCCAAGGTGGAGTCGGCCCTGCTCCGGCTGGAGGTGTACCCCCGGCCGGCGGTGGATGTGGACCCGGATACATTCATGCGGATAGTCGCTGCCGGATTTGCCGCCCCCCGCAAACAGCTGCGCAACTCCCTGGCCCAGGGGTTGGGCGCGGAGCCGGATACGGTGGTGGGGGGGCTAAGGAAAGCCGGCATCTCTCCGGAGCGCCGCCCCCAGACCCTGTCCCTGGAGGAGTGGGCACAGGTGTGGGCCGCCTTCGGCCAGGGGCGGGGATGAGCTTCACCCTGTCTGCCCCGGCCAAGGTCAACCTGGTGCTGGAGGTGCTGGGGGAGCGCCCCGACGGCTACCACGAGGTGGCCACGGTGCTCCAGGCGGTGGGGCTGGAGGACACTCTCTCTTTCTCCGAGGCAGCGGATATCGTCGTGGAAGGGGAGGTTTCGGACTTTGATGTTTCGGATAGCTCGGTGGCCCATGCCGCCCGGGCGCTGCAGCGGGCCTCCGGGTGCCAAAGGGGTGCCCGCATCCGGCTGAAGAAAGCCATCCCGGTAGCCGCCGGGCTGGGTGGCGGCAGCAGCGATGCCGCCGCTACCCTGGTGGGCCTGGACCGGCTGTGGGGCCTGGGGTGGGGCCGGGAACGGCTGGTGGGGTTGGCCACGGGGCTTGGCTCAGATACCCCTTTCTTCCTCTATGGGGGCACCGCACTGGGTCGGGGCCGGGGGGAGCAGGTAACCCCACTGCCCCCTTTTCGGGAGCAGTGGCTCGTCATCCTCCACCCCCCACTGCCGCCGGTGCCCAGCAAGACCCAGCAGCTTTACCAGAGCCTCAGCAGGACGGTATTCACCTCCGGGGAGCTCTGCCAGAGGCTATGCCGGCAGATGGAGTCCGGCGGTGAGATGGAGCCGGACCTGCTGTTCAATGTCTTTGAGAGCATCGCCTTTGACTTCTTCCCTGGGCTGGACGGCTGGGCGGGCCGGCTGCTATCTGCCGGGGCGGGCAGCGCCCACCTGGCGGGCTCCGGCCCAGCCCTGTATTCCCTGGTAAGGGATAAGGCCGGCGGGCAGATAATCTGCGACAAGCTGGCACAGGAAGGTGTGGAGGCATTCCTGGTAGCCAATCTGCCCCCGCTCCGCTGACAGCCCCACTCTACCCTTCTCCCTCCAACCAGCGGCGCACCAGCGCTTCTTCCTGGGTGCGGTCCTTCACCTCTCCGTCCAGCCGGGCGGCGCGGAGCCGGTGGAGGAGCCCCCCCATCTGTGGCCCGGGGGCTACCCCCAGCCGCCGGAGGTCGTTGCCGCTTAGGGCTGGCTTTACATAACGCCAGCGGCGCAGGAAGAGCCTCAGACTTCGGGCCAGGGACTCGGGGGCCATCACGGCGTGGGCGGCCACGGCTGTGGATGAGAACCCCTCCAGATGTGGTGTGAGCTGGCTGGGGGGCTGGGAGGCCGAGGGGGGACTCTGGCAGAGCTTCACCGTGTCCCGCACCGCCCGGGCCCAGGCCCGGGGCAAAGACAGGCGCTCCACCAGAGCCTCGACCTGCCCAGGGGTTAGGTGGTAGGCCAACAGGCACAGGTAATGGGCTGGGGAGGGGCGACCGGGGCCTCGGGCACGGGCAAAGGCCTCCTCCCACTCACTGTCCTCACTCAAGGGTAGGGCCAAGTAGGGCAGCACCCCTTCCCCTACTGCCAGCCGTAGTGCCCTCTCAGGGACATCCTCCCTGAGGATGACCTCCAGCTCCCGGCGCAGGCGGTGCCCACTGATGCCCCGGAGGTGCGCCCGGTCCCGGCGCAGCAGGTCAAGCGTCCGGGCCTCCATGGTAAAGCCGAAGCGTCCCTGGTAGCGCAGCCCCCTGAGGAATCTGGTGGCATCGTCCACGAAGCTCATGGGGTGGAGTACCCGCAGCAGTCTCCGGGAGATGTCCTCCTGTCCCCCATAGGGGTCCACCAGCTCGCCCCAGCACCCCGGCGACAGGTCTATGGCCATGGCGTTGATAGTGAAGTCCCGGCGAAGGAGGTCCTGGGCAATGGGGCCGGGGGACACCACAGGGAGTGCTCCGGGGTGGGGGTAACTCTCCTGGCGGGCAGTGGCCAGGTCCAGGTCCCACCCCTCTCCCTTGAGGGTGGCGGTGCCGAACCGGGGGTGGGCCACCACCCGGAGGCCTCCGGCGATATCGTGGGCCACAGCGATGGCGTCTCCTTCCACGGAGAGGTCCACATCCATGCAAGGCCGCTCCAGCAGCATGTCCCGCACCGCACCACCCACCAGGTAGGCCCCCCACCCCCGGGCGGCGGCGGCCTCTCCTGCGGCCTTCACGGCTTGGGCCAGCGCTGCCGGGAAGAAGGCAGCCATTTTCCTGGACAGGTTCATCGCTCCCAATTATATGCCAATGTGCGCTTTATGGGTTATAATGCTTTAAGAAATGGCGGACTTAGACCGTATCCAGTTAGATCGTATCCAGAAGGTATTGCACTTCACCTTTCGCAACCCGGCCCTGATAGAAGAGGCCCTGCTCCACACCTCGTTCGTCAACGAAAACCCCGAGCACCCCATCCCGTGCAACGAGCGGCTGGAGTTTCTGGGGGACGCCTTTCTGGGCTTCGTGGTGGCCCGCCGGCTGCACGCCCTGTCCCCCAACCTCTCCGAGGGCCAGATGACCCAGGTGCGGGCGGCGCTGGTGTGCATGGATGCCCTGGCCCGGGTGTCCCGCTCGCTGAATCTGGGGGACTATCTTGTACTGGGAAAGGGGGAGGAGAAGAGCGGCGGGCGGCAGCGGGACTCCAATCTGGGCCGTGTCGTGGAGGCCATAATCGGGGCAGCAGTGGTGGACGGGGGGTCGGTCCGGGCCTCCAGGTTGGTGGAGCGCCTGCTGCGCCGTGAGTGGCGGAGCCTGTTGCACAAGGGCCTGCCGCCGGACCATAAATCTGCGTTCCAGTCCCTGGTGCAGGGCCAGGGGTTGCCTCCACCCCGCTACCGAGTGGTGGAGGTCACCGGCCCGGCCCACAAGCGCCGCTTCACGGTGGAGGTGCGGGTGGGAGAGCAGGTGTACGGAAAGGGCGAGGGCATGCGCAAGAAGGATGCCGAGGCCGCCGCCGCCAGCCAGGCCATCACCAAGTTCCGCCGCAAGTCCAAGGCCGGGGGGAAACAATAAAGGGCCTCTTCCCTGTGGGCGAGCCGCCAGGGCCACCTGAGGGGTGCCTATGCCGGACAAGAAGTCGGTTGCCGCTTTGACGGGGTATTGTAGGCGGGTGTATAATCTCCCTGCTTCTGAGGGAGGAAGGGGACATGGCATTCCAACTGGAAGGACGCATGTTGGAGGTCTGTTCCTGCAATCCACTCTTCCCTTGCTGGTACGGAGAGGACCCGACTGGTGGCCCCTGTTCGTCGGCTGAGAAGCTACGGCCCAGCCCATATACTTCAGAGGAGGGACGCAATGCCTAAGTTCGTCATCGAGCGGGACATCCCCGGAGCGGGGAAGCTGTCTGCCGTGGAGCTGCAGGGAATCTCGCAGAAGTCGTGCAGCGTGCTGGACAAGCTCGGCCCCCAGATTCAGTGGGTCCACAGCTATGTCACCGCCGACAAGATTTACTGCGTGTATATTGCGCCGAACGAGGCGATGGTGCGGGAACACGCCAAGCAGGGGGGGTTCCCGGCCAACTCGGTCTCGGAGGTGAAGTCGGTCATCGACCCGACGACAGCGGAAGCGTGACCGTCCGGGCGCTACACCCCGAGGACACTTAAGCGCATATGGCCCAGAGTATCCGACCAAAGGCTGTTCGCGGCCCTGGTGGGGGCTCTGGTTGTCCTGGCATGGCTGGTGGGGTGGGGGCTGGCCCTGGTCCTGGCAGCTACCCCAGCGTGGCAATAACCCCTTTCCCTTCGTTGCTCATAGGCCAGTGTCGGTGCTATAATCCTCATGGGAAAAGCCGAACGAGAAGGAGGGGGTATGCCTTTCAGCACTATCCTGGTGTCACATGACGAGGGCGTGGCCACCATCACCCTGAACCGTCCGGAGAGGCTCAATGCCATGAATGAGATGATGGCTGCCGAGTTGGTCCAGGCCATAGACGAGATAGCAGCCGATGATGCCGTCCGGGTAGTGTTGCTCACTGGGGCGGGGCGGGCCTTCTGTGCCGGCGCCGATATAGGCCGGGCGGAAGGGCGGGAGGCGGTCCTGGACGAGAGCCACCCCGAGACTATCCGCCGCCAGCTCAGCACCAGCGCTCCCCTGATTAACCTCAAGCTCCAGAAACTGGAAAAACCCACCATCGCTATGGTCAACGGCCCGGCAGTGGGCGCCGGCTTCGGCTGGACCTTGGGCTGCGACATGCGCTTCGGCTCCGAGAAGACCCGCTTCCGGGTGGCTTTTACCACCATCGGTCTGGTCCCCGGCACCGGAGATGCCTGGCTGCTGCCCCGCATCGTAGGGGTGGCCAAGGCCGCTGAGCTCCTCTACTCCGGCGACTTCGTGGAAGGGGAGGAGGCATATCGCATAGGGCTGCTCAACCGCCTGGTGCCTCATGAGAAGCTGGAGGAGGAGACCCGTGCCTTCGCTCGCCGCCTGGCCCAGAACCCTCCCGTTTCCCTGCGGCTGAACAAGATTCTCCTCTACAAGGGGCTGGATACCGACATTGAGACCGCCATGCATATGGTGGCGGCCTACCAGGCCATATGTATCAATACTCAGGACCACAAGGAGGGGGTGGCTGCCTTCCGGGAGAAGAGGCAGCCCCGGTTCACGGGGAGGTAGCTGGCGATGGCTGAATACAACCCTGAAGAGATGCTGGCCAAAGTGGAGGCCATCCGGCGCCGCCGCGCCGAGGTGGAGCTTATGGGTGGGGAGGCACGGGTGGAGGCCCAGCACAAGGCAGGGCGGCTCACAGCACGGGAGCGCCTGGGGCTCTTCTTTGACCCCGGCACTTTCGCAGAGATAGATGCCTTCGCCCGTGGCCTGGGCCGGGAGTTCGGCATGGACAAGGTGAACCCCCCGGCGGATGGGGTCATCATCGGCTACGGGGAGGTCAACGGCCGCACCGTGGCCGCCTTTGCCCAGGACTTTACCTGCATCGGCGGCACCATGGGCGAGATGCACGGCAAGAAGATAGCCAAGATTACGGAGATGGCGGGGAACTGGGGTGTACCCTGCATCGGCTTCCACGAATCGGGTGGAGCGCGGCTCCAGGAGTTTCTCACCGTATCCCGGGAATACGGCAACCTGTTCTATCTCAACTCCATCTACTCCGGCGTTATACCGCAGATATCTGCCATGTGTGGGGTGGTGGCTGGAGGGCAGACCTACTCCCCGGGGCTGACGGACTTCGTGTTTATGACCCGTGATGGGGCGGCCTTCATAGCCGGGCCGGCGCTGGTGCAGGCTGTCATCGGTGAGGAGATCGGTGTGGAGGAGCTGGGCGGCACCCGGCTCCACAGCAGCATCAGCGGCGTATGCCATGTGGTAGCCGAGGACGATAGGGACTGCATTGAGAAGATTAAGGACCTCCTCAGCTACCTTCCCACAAACAACCGGGAGAAACCGCCCCGGGTAAAGAGCGAGGACCCCCCTGATAGGAGCAATGAGAAG
>JAZGBK010000277.1:0-4161 GCA_036476365.1 Dehalococcoidia bacterium | reverse complement strand
TCTCCGCGGCCACCAGGTCTGCCCAGTAGCTGGCGCCGTTCTGCTGGTGGTATTCCCGGGAGGCCCGCAGTAGCTCCCGGTGCCGGTTGGAGGGACCGTAGCTGGCCAGGAGCTGGAGGTGGGGATGGACGATGCTACCCCCGGAGGGGGGCAGGTGGTTCCAGCTTATGTTGGCGAAGCGCACGGCCTGGTCGTATTCCTCCACCCGGGAGAGGTAGTTTACGGAGGCAGATAGGCCGTCGGCCAGCAGCGCCGGGGATAAATCGGGGAGCTCGTAGAAGTGCTGGATAGAGAAGACGCCGATGGCGCAGTAGGGGGCGTAGGGCATCATGTTGGGGAAGACCCGGGCCTCCCCCAGCTCTATCCGCCCCTCCTTCCAGAAGCGCTCCGGAAACTTGGGTGTCATGGTCTCCAGGTTCCCGGGGCAGAAGGGGCAACCCAGTTGCAGGCTCTTCTCCACCACCGACGAGAGGTCGGGCTTGGTCAGGCCGGGCAGGTAGCTGCGGAACTGGGTCCCGTAGATGTTGGTCACCTCTCCGGTGAGGGGGTCGAAACGGGCCTCCAGGGATATGGGGCTCTCGGTAAAGTCCTGTCGCGGGTCCAGGTAGGTAAACTCGTAGTTGGCCTTCTTGAACTCTATGGGCACAGGTTTCCTCCTCCTTTTTGGCTTACGGGAGTTGTCCGGCGGGCCTTATTCCTAATTATAGCCCGTTGTAGCGGGCTATGAAAGAAAGGCCCTTACTGTGTATACTCTGGCTAACGGAAGGGAAGGAGGTGACCCATGAGAGCGCAGATGACCCACCGGGAACGGGTGCAGGCGGCCCTCAGGGGGCAGGATGTGGACCGGGTGCCCATCAGCATGTGGCGCCACTTCTTTGACCGGGAGACCTCCCCGGAGGGGCTGGCCGAGGCCATGCTGGCTTTCAGAAGCCGCTTTGACTGGGACTTCATGAAGGTCAACCCCCGTGCCTCCTACCACGCCGAAGGCTGGGGGCTGAAGCTGAGGTACGACGGCGACCGCCCTCCCCAGGTGGTGGAGGCGCCGGTGCGAGAGCCCGACGACTGGCTAAGGCTGGATGTCCTGGAGCTTGACCGGGGTGTGCTGAAAGAGCTACTGCACGCCCTGGACCTCATCGCCCGGGGGCTGAAGGGGGAGGTCCCCTTCCTGATGACCGTGTTCACCCCCCTCTCCATCGCCTCACGCCTGGCCCCCTCGGAGGATGTCTTCTATCAGCACCTGCGGGAGCATACGGACAAGGTCCGGCACGCCCTGGAGGTGGTGACCGAGACCTTTATCCGCTTCTCCACGGCCTGTCTGGAGCGGGGGGCCAGCGGCCTCTTCTACGCCACTACCGCCTGGGCCACTACCCAGCGCATGACCGAGGAGGAGTACCGCCGCTTTGCCCGCCCCTATGACCTGAAGCTGCTCAACGCCCTGCCCCCCGCCGAGTTCCACCTGTTCCATGTGTGCCGGGACCAGACTATGCTGGACATGGTGAAGGACTATCCCGTCCACGCCTTCAACTGGGATGCCCGGGGCCAGGGGAACCCCGGCCTGGCGGAGGGGAAGGCCCTGGTGGGGGGAAGGGCGGTGGTGGGTGGCATCGCCCGCGGCCAGGACCTGGTCGACGCCACTCCCCAGCAGCTTGCCGCCGAGGTGCAGGGGATGCGGGTGGCCATGGGCCGGAAGGGCTGGATGCTGGGCACCGGCTGCACCTTCCTGCCGGAGACACCGGAGGCCAATGTGCAGGCTATCCGCCAGGCGGTAGAGGCGGCCTGAGAGACCCCCTGAGCGGACCATCAGGGGTGCGTCCTTTACATAACGAAGCCCGGTGGCCCCTCTACAAGCTCCTTTACCCGCACTAGAAAGCGGGCGGCGGAGGCGCCGTCCAGCACCCGGTGGTCGGCGCTGATGGTGAGGGCCATGCGGGGGCGGATGGCCACCTGGCCGTCCACCACCGCCGGCTCCTGCCGCACCCGCCCCACCAGCAGCAGGGCGCTCTCCGGGGGGTTGAGGATGGCGTTGCCCCAGTCCACCCCCAGCATGCCCAGGTTGGACAGGGGAAAGGTGCTGCCAGTAAGCTCGTCGGGCAGCAGCTTGCGCTCCCGGCCCCGCCTCACCAGCCCCGCCCGCTCCGCCGTTACCTGGGATAAGCTCTTCTTGTTGGCCTCCCGCAGCACCGGCACTATAAGCCCCCCCTCCACCGCCACCGCTACCCCTATGTTCACCCCTGTCAGCAGGCGGATGCCCTCCGGGCTCCAGGTGGCGTTGACCTCCGGCTGCTCCTCCAGGGCCTGGGCGCAGATTGCGATGAGCAGGTCGGTGAGGGTGAGGCGCTCCCCGGCGGCCGTCTCCACCTGCGGGCCGAGTCTGCTCCGGGCCTCCTCCAGGGCGGCGGTATCGGCCTCGGCGCTGAGATAGAAGTGGGGGGCCTGCTGGAAGCTCTGGGTCATGCGCCGGGCGACGGTCTGGCGTAGCATGCTCAGCGGCACCAGTGTGCCCTCCGGGGCTGGGGCCGCTGGGGACTCTGCCGCCCGCAGGATGTCCTCTTTAACAACTCTGCCGCCGGGGCCGGTGCCCCGTACGGTGGCTATGTCCACCCCGTGCTCCTGGGCCAGCCGCCGTGCCAGCGGCGATACCCGTCTTTCTTTTTCTGATGCTGTCGGCGCTGGGCTGGTGGGGGGAGCGGTTACGGGTGATGGGGTTGCTGCTGTAGGGGTGGGGCTTGGCGTGGCGGTGAGAACGGCGGGAGCCGGCAGGTCGGCCGCCGTCTCTCCCGCCAGCAGTAGGTAGCCCACCACCGCCCCCACGGGGACGGTGCTCTCCACGGGGACATCTATTCTGCCCAGGGTGCCCGTCTGGGGGGACTCTACCTCAAACACCACCTTCTCGGTCTCTATGACATAGATGACCTCCCCCTTCTCCACCCCGTCCCCCGCGGCCTTGCGCCACTCCACCACCCTGGCCTCGGTCATGGTCAGCCCCAGCTTGGGTATGGTGAGCGCTACGGGCAAGGGCTACTGCTCCACGGGGATGCCGCAGGCCTCCCGGGCCGCCCTGACTATGTGGTCGGCGGTGGGCAACAGGGCCGCCTCCAGGGTGGGGGAGAAGGGGATGGGGGTCGAAGGCAGGCCGATGCGCTTGATGGGGGCGTCCAGGTAGTCCAGGGCCTCCTCGGCCACTACGGCGGCTATCTCGGCGCCGATGCCGAAGCCCTTCACCGCCTCGTGGGCCACCACCAGCCGCCCCGTCTTCTTCACCGAGGCTACGATGGTCTCCGTGTCCAGGGGGCTTATGGTGCGGGGGTCCACCACCTCGGCGCTGATGCCCGCAGCCTCCAGGTCGGCGGCGGCGGAGAGTGCCTGGTGCACCATGAGGCCGGTGGCCACGATGGTGACATCGCTGCCCTCCCGCTTGACATCGGCCACGCCGATGGGCACGGTGTAGTCCTCCTCGGGCACCTGCCCCGCCTGGCGCAGCAGGCCCTTGTGATAGGCATAGATGACCGGGTCATTGTCCCGGATGGCGGCCTTGAGCAGGCCCTTGGCATCGTAGGGGGTGGAGGGCATAATCACCTTGAGGCCGGGGATATGGGCGAACCAGGCCTCCAGCGACTGGGAGTGGTGGGGCCCGGCCCCGCCCCCGGCCCCGGCGGCGGTGAGCACCACCAGGGGCACGCTGTACTGGCCGCCGAACATGTAGCGCATCTTGGCGGCGTGGTTCACCAGGGGGTCCATGCACACCGTGAGGAAGTCCATGAACATCACCTCCACCACCGGCCTCAGCCCGGCGATGGCCGCCCCCAGGGCCAGCCCCATGAAGGCCGACTCGGAGATGGGGGTGTTCCGTATGCGGCGGGTGCCGAAGCGCTGCGCCAGGCCCTTGGTGATGCTGAAAGGCCCCCCCTCCACCACATCCTCCCCCAGCACCAGCACATTGTCGTCCCGGTCCAGCTCCTCGGCCAGGCCTTCGCCGATGGCCCGGATGTAGCGGGAGTCCTTCATGGCGCCACCCCCGATGTACCGGGGCCATAGACATCGGCCAGGGCAGCCTCCGGGGGTGGCAGGGGGCTGTTGAGGGCGAACTCCACCGCCGCAGCCACCACCCCGGCCACCTCCTCATCTAACTGCATGGCGGCCTCATCGGTCAGCAGGCACTAT
>JAZGBK010000276.1:0-3199 GCA_036476365.1 Dehalococcoidia bacterium | reverse complement strand
GCCGCCAGGCCCACGGCGGAAACGGCTATCCATCCCAGCCAGGTGGCTATCGCTATGGCCAGCAGATAGATGTGGGGGGCCGGCCGCCCCTCTACGACATAAGCCGAGAGCAGCGGTGGGGTCCAGGTGGACACGGCGAGGGCGTAGAGAGGCAGCAGGCGGCGCCGGGCCTTGTTGACATAGGGTGCCAAATAGCCCGCCATGAGCACGAAGCGCAGGTTAACGAACAGGGTGGCCAGGGCCAGCTCCACAAACCCGGCCCCGGCCATCATCAGGCTCACCACCACCAGTTGCGCCGACCCGGCGAAGAGGAGCATGGCGAAGAGCAGTCCCAGTAGGGGGTGAATGCCCGCCTGGCGCACCAGGAGGCCGTAGGTGATGGCGAAGGGGATGAGGGACAGGGCCAGGACGGCGGCTTCCCTGGCCGCCCGCAGGACTATACCCCGGTTCATAAGCCAGTATTATAAGGGATGGTGTGGCCCCGTGCCATAGAGGGATAACAAAGCCCTTCACCGACCATTCTTTGCCCGCCCGCCCACCCTGCCGGTAGGTAGTTCTGGGGGCGCAGCCCCCCTGAGATAACCCTCGGGGGGTGGGAAGGATTATGCTGACCCATCTATGGGCTTCAGGGCGTTGAGGAGCTCCTGGACGGTGGCCACGGTGGCCTGCCGGGGAAAGAGTTTCTCCATGAGCAAGCGGTGCACCTCATCATCCCGGTCGGCGCAGCCGTCCGATAGCACCACCAGCCGGTAGTCCTCGTCGGCAGCCCAGCGCACCGTGGTGAGAACACACCCGCTGGTAACCACCCCCATCAGCACCAGGGTGTCAATGCCCCCGGCCCGCAACACGGTGGACAGCTCCGTGGTGGAGAAGGCGCCCACCCGGCGCTTGGTAACCACCACCTCCCCTGCCCGGGGGGCCACCTCGGGGTGTATTTCGGCGCCGGGCGTACCCTCCCGCAGCCGCCCGCTCTGGCTGATGCCCCCGAAGGTCTTGTTGCGCTGGCTGACCTCCGGGTAGCCCTCCCGGAAGCCAACTACCACATAGATTACCGGCACACCCGCCTGCCGCGCCCGGTTGAGGAGAAGCTGTGCCCGCTGTAGCAGCGGCCCCAGCTTCTCCTGGGGTAGCGAGGACAGGATTTCGTTCTGGTAGTCCATGATGACTACCGCCGTCCTGCCCTTGTCTATGGTGAGGGTCTCCGCCATGATACCTCCTGTATGCTGTGTTATTTGGCAACTGCCCCGTAGGAGGGGCACGGCAACAGAATGGGGGTGGGCGGACTTGGACCGCCGACCTCAGCGTGCGGATGTTCCACTGGTAAGCCGCTCGGCATTCTATTTACTCGCGTCTTCTCGCGTACCGTACCACATTAACGAACACACCTTCAACATCTTGGTGCACTTCCCGTATGTCATCCAATATGCCTACCGTTACTCGGTGCCTGGTGCATACATAAGCATCACCTTCGTAGTATGAGTGAAGCATTCTCGCCCACCCACCTCTCTCGCAGGCCCGTTCCGCTCGATTACAGGGCGATAGAGCTGATTATGAATCCTGCCATTATACCGTGCGCTTCCAAGGGCTGTTTCAGCACTTTCCAGGAGTACAGGCTGACGGTTACCCACTTTTTCGGCTTAGCGCCCCTTCTCAAGCGAGGCCAAACGCCCTCACCCTCGTCCCCCCTCTCCCTGAGGGAGAGGGGGGAGTATTAGATTTCTGGGGGACACCCCCCAGGCCCCCGGCCCCGACAAATCGTGGCATCCCATTGACAACATAGGTAACAATCAGGGAGTACAGGGGGTTGACAGGGGCGGCAGGCCGGGTTATAATGACTTTGATTCTCAAAATCATACATGCCGTGAACGAAAAGACAATCTATCAGAAACTGAGTGGCTCCGGACAGAGGGTAACCTCACAGCGGTTACTCCTGCTGGACCTCATCCGCAAGCAAAAGGGACACCTGGATGCTGATGACCTGTACCGCCGCGCCAGGAAACTCAACCCCCGCCTCGGCCTGTCCACCGTGTACCGTACCCTGCGCCTGTTCAAGGAGCTGGGCCTGGTGGAGGAGCTCCATTTCCAGCCGGAGCACCACCACTACGAGCAAAGGGCTCCCCGCGAGCACCACCACCTGGTGTGCCTACGCTGCGGCCGCATCACCGAGTTTGAGAGCCGCCACACCAAGGGCCTCCGGGACGAGATAGGCCGCAGGCACGGCTTCAAGGTTACCAGCGGCGAAATCAACTTCAGCGGATACTGCGCCCACTGCCAGGACAAAGCTGACTGATATGGACCAACACCGGTTTACCAATAGGGGTTGTTCTGTGGATATTATTGAAAAACGGAACCATTTTCATAGCGTGATGGCATTCACTTCTGTGAGTGACCGGCAAGGAGGTTAGACCTTGGGAGCTTCGTTACTGATAACCCTCCGGGAGGGGCTGGAGGCGGCGCTGATTATCAGCATTATCCTGGCCTTTCTCTCCCGGATGGACCAGCCCAAACAGATACGCAGTGTTTGGTTAGGCGCAGGGGCGGCGGTGGCAGCCAGCCTGGCGGCAGGGGCAGTTGTCTTCTGGACGGCAGGGGAGCTATCGGGCCGCGCTGAAGAGCTGTACGAGGGCACGGCAATGCTGGTGGCCGTAGCCGTGCTCAGCTACATGGTGATGTGGATGAGGAAGCAGGCCCGCTTCCTGAAAGGCCACCTGGAGGCCCAGGTGGAGTCTGCTCTCAAAACAGGGTCCACCTTTGCCATGGGGTTCCTCGCCTTCGTAGTGGTCATCAGGGAAGGCATTGAAACGGTGCTTTTCCTGTTCAGCGCCTGGCGGGTGGACAGCGATACTTCGGCACTGTTCCTGGGCGGCCTCATCGGGCTGGCAGTGGCCATCACCATCGGCTACCTGGGCTACAAAGGCAGCCGGTTCATCAACCTGCGCACTTTCTTCAATGTAACCGGGGTGCTGCTCATCATCTTCGCCGCCGGGCTGCTGGCACACGGCATCCACGAGTTCCAGGAGGCGGGTGTCTTCCCCGTCATACAGGAAGAGGTGTGGAATACCAACGGGGTGCTCAACGAGAAGGCCGGGATAGGCAGCTTCGTTAAGGCCCTGTTTGGTTACAACGGCAACCCGGAGCTGCTGGAGGTGCTCTTCTACTTCGCCTACCTGGTGGGAGTACTGTGGACCTACTTCCGCCC
>JAZGBK010000275.1:0-7793 GCA_036476365.1 Dehalococcoidia bacterium | reverse complement strand
AGTCCTGGTTCGCCCTGCTCAACGACATCGGTGGGGCGCTGCTGCTCCTGGGGGTGGCCCTGGCCGCCGTCCGGCGCTATGTGGTCAGGGAGCGGCACCTACCTTTTGCCTGGGATGACGGCGTTATCCTGGCCTGGCTGGCGGTTGCCGTCCTCAGCGGTTTCCTGGCTGAGTCCGGCCGACTACTGGCCCAAGGGGTGCCCGCTGGGGCGATAGGCCACTCTTTTATAGGCAATCTCCTGGCCCGGGGCCTGGGGCCGCTGGGCCTGACCGGGGCCGCTGAGCCTTATCTGTGGTGGGTCCACGCCGGGGTCTCCCTGGGTCTGCTGGCGTATCTGCCTTATAGCAAGCTGTTTCACATCTTCGTGGGCCCCTTGAGCCTGCTGGCCCGGGGCCAGCACCTGGCCCAGAAAGAAGACTATGTCCTCCCTTGAGAGCCGGTTTGATTTCTCCCAGCTCATGCAGATGGACGCCTGTACCCGCTGCGGGCAGTGCCAGAAGGGGTGCGATGCCTTCACCGGGGAGGACAACACCTCCCCCCGGCAACGGATTAACCTGTACCGGCGCTGGCTGAAATCGCAGCGGCTGCCCCGTCTCCTGGCCGCTCTGGTGGGGGGGAGGCGGCTGAAGGCGGAGGAGGTGGAGAGTCTTACCCAGGGGGTGTTCCGCTGTACCATGTGCGCCCGCTGCCGGGAGCTGTGCCCGGTGAAGATAGATACCCTGCGCCTGTGGTACTCTATGCGGGAGGAGCTGGTGGCCCGGGGGATGTACCCCCCTAACCTGGACAAGCTCCGTGAAGGGGTGGAGCAGGAGCACAATGTGTACAACTACCCCAACGACGAGCGGGCCACCTGGCTGGACTTTATGGATGAGGCCCCGGAGGGGGTGGTGGGCCGCCCCACCGCTGGTATAATATACTTTGTGGGCTGTGTGGCCTCCTATTCTCCGGCGATTCAGGGCATACCCCAGGCCATGTCCCAGCTTCTGGGCAAGACCGGGCTGGACTTCACCGTCATGGGGGAGGAGGAGTGGTGCTGCGGTTTCCCGCTGATTAGCGCCGGGATGGGGGGGGCAGCCCGTGAGGTGATGGCCCACAATCTGGAGAAGGTGAAGGAGATAGGCGCTGGCACCATGGTGTTTACCTGTCCCTCATGCTTCCGTACCTGGCGGGAGTTCTACCAGCAGCACCTGCCGGGGGTGGAGATGGTGCACTCCACCATGCTCCTGGAACGGCTGTTGAAGGAGGGGAGGTTGCCCGTGGGCCAGTTTCCCCACCGGGTGGCCTACCATGACCCCTGCGACCTGGGTCGTAACAGCGGCATCTACCGTGCCCCCCGGGAGGCCCTGCGGGCCATCCCCGGTCTGGAGCTGGTGGAGATAGAGCAGTACGGCAGCAAGGCCCACTGCTGCGGCGGCGGCGGCGACCTGGAGGTGAGCGACCCCGACCTGTCCACGGCCATATCGGTCAATGTGCTGGGGGTGGTCCGGCGCACCGGTGCCGAGGTGCTGGTCACCGCCTGCCAGCAGTGCAAGCGCATGTTCCTCAACGCCGAGGCCCAGGCGAACACCGGCCTCAAGGTGATGGATATAGCCGAAGTAGCCCTTCAGGCCGCCGGAGATACATAGGAGGTGGTATGGCCCAGGTCAAAGAGTTCTACCTGCCCGATGACCTCTACTACGACCGCAAGGAGCACCTGTGGGCCCGGATAGAGGGTGACCGGGTGCGGGTGGGGCTGGACTCCTTCGGGTCCTGCTCTGCAGGCACCATAGCTTACATAAAATTGATGCCGGTGGGCCGGGAGGTGAAGAAGGGCAGGGCACTGGGCTCCATGGAGGGCGGCAAGTACGTGGGCCCCCTCAAGGCCCCGGTGGGCGGCCGTGTCCTGGAGGTGAACCAGGAGGTGCTGGACAACCCACGCCTGGTAAGCCAGGACCACTACGACCACGGCTGGTTCGTGGTCCTGGAGCCGGCTAACCTGGATGAAGATAAGGCCGACCTGGCCCACGGCGAAGATGTCCTCCCCTGGCTCACCCAGGACCTGGAGGAGTACGAGGCCAAGGACCTCATCAAAAAGGAAGAGGAGCGCCAGTGCGTGTAGGGTGTTATCGCAACATCAAGGCACTGTGAGGGTGTGACATGAAGGTCCTGATAGAGGTCTTCCGCAACACCCCCATGGGGCGCAACTGCCGCACCCTGTCCCAGAATGTGGCCCAGGTGCTCCAGGCCAACGTGGAAAGCGACATTGAGGTGCGCTTTCTGCCTCTGGACTCTCCCGAGGCCGAGGCCCGGGGGGTGGAGCTGGCCCCGTGTCTGGTGGTCAACGGCCGCACCATCGTGGAGGGCGTCCCCGGCCCCGAGGAGATTGCCCGCCTCATAGAGGAGGCTGTCCCCACTACGCTGGGCATCATCCTCACCCGGGGCCCCTACAGCAGCGGCGGCGCCGAGGATGCCGTGGGGCTGGCCCTGGCCTCGCAGGAGGCGGGGGATAGGGTGGGCCTGTTCCTCATCAGCGATGGGGTGTGGCTGGCCCACCGGGGGCAAGAGGGGCCGCTGCTGGGCAGCCTGGTGGCCTTTCAGGGGGCCGGCGGTGAGGTGCTGGTGAGCGGGGAGCACCTCCAGGCCGCCGGGCTCTCCCCCCAGGCCCTGGTGGAGGGTGCAACCGTGCTCCCGGACCCCTACGATGCCCTGGTGGACAGGGTGATGGAGCACTGGGACAGGGTAATCATACTTTGAGAGGGCTGGCTTGGCCAAAACGCTGACCATACTGCTCAACCGGGGCCCCTACATCTCGGAGTACGCCGACCTGGCGCTCCGGGTGGCCCTGAAGGCCCGGGAGAAGGGCCACAATGTGAACCTGTACCTGTATGTGGACGGCCCCTGGGTGGCCCATGTGAGGCAGGACAAGCCCTACCATAATGCCGGGCAGCTCCTGCGCCAGGCCCTGGAGAGGGGCGTTAATGTCAAAATCTGCAACCGCTGTGCCGAGGCCCGGGACCTGGTGCCCGGGGACGCCATTGAGGGCATTCCCATGGTGGGCCTGTTTGACTTCACCGAGTGGCTCCGGGAATCGGACAAGGTGCTTACCTTTACCGGGTGATAACAGGAGGTGACCTATGGCTGAAGTGCCGGAGGAGAAGAGGCAAGAGGCGGAGGACTGCGGGGATAGCTGCACCATTGACCTGAGCAAGGTGAAGCGCCGGACCGAGGGGAACGGTGGCGACGGCCGGGCCACCCTGATAGTCCTCACCCGAGGCACCTACGGCCACCACGACGACGCCTTCAGCGCCATCCAGGTGGGCAACGCCATCCTGGCCGAGGAGGAGCGGGCCACCCTACTGCTGCTGGAGGACGGCGTCTATTTCGCCGTCAGGGAGCAGAACCCCTCCCCCCTGGGGCTGCCCAACAACCTGCGCTATGTGGAGGACTTCCTGGAGTTGGGGGGGCGCATTGTGGCTGTGGAGTCAGCCCTTAAGAAGCGGGGGCTTACCTCCCAGGACCTGGTGGACGGGGTGGAGGTGGCCCCTTACTCCCGCCTGGTGCGGGAGCTGGAGTCCCATGCCGTCTCGGTGACCTTCTGAGCATGGCGGATGCCGTCCTGGACTGCCGGGGCATGCGCTGTCCCCGGCCCATAGTGGAGATGGCCAAGAGGATGCGGGTCATGGAGCCCGGACAGGTGCTGGAGCTGTGGGCCACTGACCTGGTGGCCCTCAACGATGTGCCTGCCTGGTGTCGTAAGACGGGCAACTCCCTGGTGTCCCAGGAGCAGGAGGCGGAGCTCCTCAAGTTCTTCGTCAGGAAGGCTTAGATGGCTGACAGGCTGTCCCTGGTGCTGTCCACCGACCACCTGGACAAGGTGTTCTCCGCCTTCAACATCGCCAACGCCGCTGCCGCCTCGGGCATGGAGGTGAGCATCTACTTTAGCAGCTGGAGCCTGAACCTGGTGAAGCGACGGGGTGCCCACCCCCGGGGGGAGGGGTTCCTGGCCCGGCTGCTGAGTTTTTTCTCCGCCAGGGGACCCGACCGGCTCCCCCTATCCCGGTTCAACTTCCTGGGCATAGGTGGCTGGATGATGCGGCGGCGAATGAAGGCCGAGGGAATCCAGTCCATCCCCGAGATGATGTCCGATGCCCGGGACTTGGGGGTGCGCTTCATCGCCTGCGATAACCCCCTGGCCATCATGGGCCTGCGCCGGGAGGACCTCATTGACGAGATGGACGCCGTGGTGGGCACTGCTTCCTATGTCCAGGAAGCCTCCGAGGCCGATATAACGCTTTTCGTGTGATACTGTGTAGGGGGGGAGTAGCTTGAAGCTGGCCATCTTGCTCACTGCCGGGGTGGAGACGGAGGACGCCCGCACCGTGGATAACCTGGCCCGGGCCGCCCGGGAGATGGGCCACGAGGTGGACATCTTCTTCATGGACGACGGGGTCTTTCACCTGCGCCGCCTGGAGCCCCTCATGGGCCAGGGGGTACGGTTCACAGTGTGCGCCCATAACGCATATGAGCGGGGGGTGGAGAAGATGGAGGGTGTCCTGTTCGGCGGCCAGAACGACTGGGCGGAGACTGTGAGCCAGGCCGACCGGGTGGTGGCCTTTGGCTAAGCGCAGTCTTGTCCGCCCTGCGGACTCCGATACTTTGTTTGGAGAGCCTGGCGAAAGGAAGAGGGTGGCGGTGCTCCTCAGGCGTACCCCGCTGGGCTCGGTGAAAGGCTCCGAGGCCCTGCGACACAGCGTGGGCCTGACCCTGGCCCCCAACGAGGTGACCGCCGTCCTCACAGGCCCCGCCGTGTGGCTGACTACCCCCCTGTCCCCGGAGCGTATCGGCGGTGGCGAGGTGAAGAAGCACATAGATATGCTGGTCCGCCTCAAGGCCAGGGTGGTGGTTGAAAAAGAGTCGCTGGAGGAGCACGGCATAGACCCCTCCCGGTTGCTGCCGGGGGTGGAGGTGGTCTCCCACCAGGAGGTAGTAGCCGTCCTCACCGAGGCCGAAGCCGTGATACCATTTTAGTACAGGGCGGAGCCGTGAAAATCCTGCACATAATACGGGACATGGAGGAGGCACTGCCGTTGCAGGTGGCCGGGGAGCAGCGGGGGCAGGGGTACCAGGTGACCCTGCTGTTGCTCCACGATGCCGTGCTGCGGCGGGTGTCCTTTCCCGGCCCGGTGCTGGCGTGTGAAGACGACCTGACGGCCCGTGGGGTGGAGGGGCGCTACCCTGCCGTGGACTACCGAGGCGTCGTCCAGGCCATCCTGGACCACGACAAGGTCATCTCCTGGTGAGCACCGTGGGCCGCAAAATCCTGGTGGTGGAGGACGAGCCCGCCCTGCTGGAGGCGCTGCGCTATAACTTCTCCCGGGAGGGATACCAGGTCGTCACCGCCAGCGACGGTGCCGAGGCCCTGGAGAGGGCCCGGCAGGAGCGGCCGGATGTCATCGTGCTGGACCTCATGCTGCCCAAGCTGGATGGTCTGGAGGTGTGCCGCATCCTGCGCCGGGACATGACGGTGCCTATCCTCATGCTCACCGCCAGGGGGGAGGAGGTGGACAGGGTGGTGGGGCTGGAGCTGGGGGCCGATGACTATGTGACCAAACCCTTCAGCCTCCGGGAGCTGCTGGCCCGGGTCAGGGCCATGCTGCGCCGGGCCGGCATGCCCGCTTCCCTCCAGCAGGAGGGCGTTATGCGGGTGGGCGACCTGGAGGTTGACCCCCCCCGCCGCCAGGCCTCCGTGGAAGGTGTGTCCCTGACGCTGAAGCCCCGTGAGTTTGACCTGCTGGCCTTCCTGGCCCGTAGCCCGGGTCTGGTGTTCACCCGGGAGAGGCTCCTGGAAAAAGTGTGGGGCTACCACTATGCCGGTGACAGCCGGACGGTGGATGTGCATGTGCGCTGGCTGCGCCAGAAGATTGAGAAAGACCCTCAGAACCCCCAGCACCTGTTAACGGTGAGGGGGGTGGGCTACAAGCTGGTGGGGTGACCGTGTTCCGCAGCCTGCAGTGGCGTATCGCTGTACCCTATATGGCGTTAATCGTGGTAGGAGCTGCTGCGCTCAGCTTGTATCTGATTGGCTTTGTGAAGGATACCTACATGATTGACCTGGAGTCCAGACTGCGTGGTGAGGCCGTGCTGATAGCCGAAGTGGTGGCACCATACCTTGGTGGTCAGCAGGATGCCGATGCAATCCCATCGGTGGCTGGGCGCCTGGGGGCGAGGCTAAACACCAGGGTAACGGTTATCGGCCGGGATGGTACAGTGTTGGGAGATTCCGGCGTGGAGCCCCGCACCACGGGTAACCAGGGGGAGTGGCCCGAGGTGCGTGCGGCCTTGCTCGGTGTTGTGGGGCAGACCGCCGTCCGACAGGACAGAATGCTGTTAGCGGTGCCGGTGGAGAGGGAGGGGCGGGTGGTGGGTGCAGTCAGGGTATCCCTGCCCCTATCTGAGGTGAACGCCGGGGTGCGTTACATAACCACGGTGGTGGCATTGGCCACCGGGCTTATCACCTTGCTCAGCCTGGTGGCTGCCGCTTTCATCGCCAGGGCCACTACCGGGGCCGTCAAGCAGGTCACTGCTGCCGCCCATGCGGTGGCCTCGGGAGAACTGGGCCACCGCATTACGGTGGGCAGTAGGGACGAGATGGGGCAACTGGCCCAGGCCTTCAATGAGATGTCGGCCAGTCTACGCGACATGCTGGATACCATTTACCAGGAGAGGAACCAGTTGGCCGCCGTGCTGGCCGCTATGGCCGATGGCATGGTGATGACCGATGCGGAGGGCAGGGTGTTGCTCTCCAACCGGGCGGCAGAGGAACTCTTCGGCTTTGACGAGGAGAAGGCCTCCGGGCTGCCGCTGATTGAAGTGGTGCGGGACCACGAGATAAACGGGGCCATGCAGCAATGTCTGGAGACGGGCCAGCCCCAGAGCCTTCAGGTGGAGACCCGCCCTGACCGGCGCTTCCTGAGGGTAATGGCTACCCCCCTTTTTGATGGTGGCGTTTCCGGGGCACTGCTGGTTATGCAGGACCTTACGGAGCTGCGCCAGCTCCAGAGCATGCGCCAGGAGTTCATCGGCAACATCTCCCACGAGCTGCGCACCCCGTTGGCCTCTATCAAGGTCCTGGCCGAGACCCTCCAGGATGCGGTCCGGGATGACCCGGCCGTCGTCAAGGGCTTCTTGAGCCGCATAGAGGGCGAAGTGGAAAGCATGGCCCAACTGGTGGAGGAGTTGGTGGAGCTCTCCCGCATTGAGACCGGCCGTGCGAAGCTGGAGCTGGAAGAGGTGGACCTCAGTCTGCTGGCCCAGGAGGTGGAGGCAGCCATGGAACCCCAGGCGCGCCGCAAAGGAGTGGGGTTGGGGGTGGAACCGGCACCGGACCTGCCCCCCGCCCGGGCCGATGCGGGGAAAGTACGCCGGGTGCTCACTAACCTGGTACACAATGCCATAAAGTTCACCCCGGCCGGAGGCACGGTGACCGTGAGCGCCGGGGTGGAGGAGGGGATGGTAGTGGTCCGGGTTACCGATACCGGCATAGGCATCCCCTCCGCCGAGCTGTCCCGGGTGTTCGAGCGCTTCTACAAGGTGGACAAGTCCCGCTCCGGCGAGGGCACCGGCCTGGGGCTGGCCATCGCCAAGCATGTGGTCCAGGCGCACGGCGGCACCATCTGGGCGGAGAGCCAGGAGGGCAAAGGCTCCACCTTCGCCTTCACCCTGTCCCAGGCCAGAAGTTAACCATCTTTTGACCTTCCGTTAAACTGCCCTTAACATCCCTCTGCTACACTGATGGTAGTGGAATTCATCCGGC
>JAZGBK010000274.1:0-13226 GCA_036476365.1 Dehalococcoidia bacterium | reverse complement strand
AGTGAGCCGCGCTCCAGTGCAGGTGTCGACGGCCGGCGGACTGCTCCCGCGTCGTCACTCCTTAGCCTCCCAGATACAGCCGGGCCACCTCAGGGTCCTTCAAGAGGTTCCCGCCCCGGTCCTCCAGCCGGTTCTGTCCCCCGGCCAGGACATATCCTCGGCTGGAGAGCTTCAGAGCCTCCCGGGCGTTTTGCTCCACCATGAGAATCGCCACACCGGTGCGGTTTATCCCCATGATGTTCTCAAATACCGAAGCCACCATCATGGGGGCAAGTCCGGCAGAGGGCTCATCCAGGAGCAGCAGGGCAGGGTTCAGCATAAGGGCCCGGCCCAGGGCCAGCATTTGTCGCTGCCCTCCCGAGAGCGTGCCCGCCCGGTCTTTGCGTCTCTCGGCTAGGTCTGGGAACAGGTCATAAAGCTCTGCCAGCCGCTCCTGGAAATCGTCGGTGCGCACAAAGGCCCCCATCTCCAGGTTCTCGTGGATGGAGAGGGAGGGAAATACATTGCTGGACTGGGGAACATAGCAGATGCCCAGGCGCACGATGGCCTCCGGGGCCATGCCGGTAATGTCCTCCCCTTGGAAGTGCACCTGGCCCTGCTTGGGCCGCAGCAGGCCCACGATGCTCTTCATCAGGGTGGACTTCCCCGAGCCGTTAGGCCCGATGATGGTGACCACCTCCCCCGGCTCCACGGCGATGGAGACCCCGTGCAGTATTTCCGTCTCACCGTAGCCGGCCACGAGACCGGTGGCGCTCAGCAGGCTCATGCTACCATCCCGCCTAAATAGGCCTGCAACACCCTGGGGTCACGCTGTACTTCCTCGGGTGGCCCCTCGGCAATCTTCTCGCCGTTGCTCATAACGATAATAGGGTTGCACAGCTGCATGACCAGGTTCATATCATGCTCTATGAGCAGAAAAGTGATGCCCTTCTCATAGCAGGAGCGGCGGATGTATTCCACGAGGTCCTTCATCAGGGTCGGGTTCACCCCGGCAGCAGGTTCGTCCAGCAGCACCATCTGGGGTTCGGCCATCAAAGTGCGGGCCAGCTCCAGGAGCTTCTTCTGCCCCGACGAGAGGTTGCCGGCGTACTCATCCTTCAGGTCCAGCAGGTTGACGAACCGTAAGACCTCCACGGCCCGTGCCTCTACCTCCTGCTCCTGGCGGTTCACCCGCCAGGGAAGCAGCCACGAGCTCCACAGGCGCTCCCCCACCTGCCGGCTGGGCACCAGCATAAGGTTCTCCAGAACGGTCATGCGCTTCAGCTCCCGGGGTATCTGGAAGGTACGCACAATTCCTTTGTGGAAGACCTCGTGTGGTGGGAGCCTGTCAACCCGCTCCCCTTTGAAGAGTATATAGCCGCTGGTGCACTGCAGGAAGCCGGTGATGAGGTTAAAGAGGGTGGTCTTTCCGGCGCCGTTGGGGCCGATGAGTCCGGTGATGGTCCCGGGCCTCACCTGGAAGGAGCAATGGTTTACCGCCCGGATGCCGTCAAAGTCCTTGACCACATCCCGGGTCTCCAGGAGGACGCCGTTGTCGTCCCCTGCTAAGGCGCTCATGCCACCAATAGGGCCGTCAATGCCCTTCTCATTCTCTCCTCAAGGACCCTTCATGGCACCCCCGGGCGGTAACCATTTTACCTTCTATCTGACCCCGTTGCCAGAGCCCTGCAGTATCTCCTTCCCGCCTTCCTGAGAGGAGCCAGCCCCGCAGATTTGATGCCTTCAGACACAGCCGAGCAAGCGGCCCAGCGGCAAGCTAACGGCTTGGGGTGTAGGTAGCGCCACCCGGCCTACCAGCCCAGGGCATAGCTGAACCGTCTGGGGTCGGCCCCTCCCTTAAGCACCCCCGTCTCCGGGTCTATCACAATGGCGCACACGGCCCCGGCTGCGGGGTCCCAGTCCGCCCACTTCCGGACCCCGTGTCCCCGGGCCTTCAGCCCCGCCAGCACCCTTCCCGGGAAGCGGCCTTCCACATCCAGCCGCCCGGGATAGTAGCGGTGCGGGTAGAAGGAGTTGGGGAAACTGAAGGTGGCAAACCGTGGGGCCTCAACGGCCTGCTGGGGGTCCATACCGAACTCAACGATGTTGAGCAACGCCTGTAGCATCGCCTGGCACTGAACATCGCCCCCCGGGGTGCCGAAAACCATAAACGGTCTGCCGTCCTTCAACACCATGGCGGGGTTAGGGGTGAGCCGGGGCCGCTTGCCCGGCTGCACCGAGCTGGGATGCGCGGAGTCCAGCCAGGACTGAGAGCCCCGTGAGGAGATGGTTATCCCCAGGCCGGGCACTATGGGGGTATCGGAGATAGGGTCGCTAAAGGTGGCCGAGAAGGCGTTCCCCCGGCTATCAACCGTACAGACATAGCTGGTATCGGCAGGCACCGGGCCTGAGCTGCCCAGCGGCCCCCGGCGGCGGCTAAGCACCGCAGCGGCATCGCCCTCCACCCGGCCCGGCTGGCCAGGAGGCGGCATCTCGGGCCAGGCCTGGTTGGGGTTGATAAGCTCCCTGCGCTGCTGAGCGTACTGCTTGGACAGCAGCCCCCCGATCGGCACAGGTATGAACCTGGGGTCCCCATAGTGCTGTTCCCGGTCGGCGAAAACGAGCTTTAGGGCTTCAGTCAGCAGGTGCACATAGTCCAGGGTGTTGTGGCCCAGAGCGGTCAGGTCATAGCCTTCCAGCAGGTTCAGGGCCTGGGCCAGCACCGGCCCCTGGCACCAGGGACCGCAGCAGTAGACCTCGTAGCCCCGGTAGTCCGTCTTTACCGGCTCCTCTACCCCCACCTGAAAGCGGTCCAGGTCTTCCATGGTCAGCAGCCCACCCTGCTCCTGACAGAACCGGACTATGGTGGCGGCTATGTCCCCCCGGTAGAACAGGTCCCGGGCCGCCATCAACCCTGCGTGGCGCTCCTGGTGGTGTCCCCGCTCCGCCGCCGCCATCCTTTTCAAGGTATGCGCCAGGTCCCTCTGCACCAGCACCTCCCCCACCGCTGGGGGCCGTCCCTGGGGCAGGAAAATCTCCGCCGTGGAGGGCCACCGGGAGAGCACCCCCTGGTATTCCTCTATCTGGCTGTGAAGGAACTCGAACACCGGGAAGCCGCCCTCTGCCAGCTCAATAGCGGACTCGGCCGCCTGGGCAAAGGTGGCAGTGCCATACCTGTCCAGGGCGGTAATCCAGGCATCGGCGGCGGCGGGCACCACCGAACGGAGGACCCCCAGCGGAATCTTGCCCCCGGCCTTCTCCTGGAAAAAGCCCACACTGGCTGCCTGCGGCCATACCCCCAGGCCGGGTATGGTCACCACTTCCCCTTTGTCAGCCAGGTAAATCATGATGGGGGCCACACCACCGAGGTTGGTCATATCCGGATGAAGCACGTTTATACACAGCCCGGCGGCCACCCCGGCATCAACGGCGTTGCCCCCCTGCTGCAGCATCCTCACCCCGGCCAGGGTCGCCAGGTAATGCCCCGAGGACACCATGCCCCTGGTCCCCATGATGGTGGGCCGGTGGGTAGAGGGGACCCAACTCGTAAGCGTATGTATGGCCCCCCCTCCCCTCTTGCCGCCTTTGCTACCTGCTTGTCGCTTCACCAGTCACCTCCACCATAGATATGTAACAACCCGGCAAAGATGCCATGCCGCCGTGTAAAGTCCAGTATAGCACCACCGCACCCCTGTTCTTCACCATGACTATTCCCAGCGGTGAGCAACACCGCTGGGCTTTGGTGGGTTAGAATGGAGTACCTCGGATTATGATGGCAATGGAGGGGACAGGTGAAATTTGCCCGATATGAAGCCCAGGGAAAAGTGGCCTACGGGGTCGTTGAGGGGGAATGGCTGAAGCCCATAACCACTACCCCTTTTGAGCCTTACGAAATCATGAGTCATCAGCACCGCCTGTCTGAGGTGAGGCTCTTGGCCCCATGCACCCCCAGCAAGGTCCTGGCCATGGCGTTCAACTACAGAAGTCACCTGAGGGACCGGGAGGCCCCCACCCAGCCGGAGCCCTTCCTCAAGGCCCCTAACTCTGTCATCGGGCCTGGCGATACCATCGTCCTGCCCCGGAACGCCGGGCGCATAGAGGAAGAGGCGGAGCTGGTGGTGGTCATCGGCCGGCGCTGTACCCAGGTATCCGAGGACGATGCCATGGGCTATGTCCTGGGCTACACCTGCGGCAACGATGTCAGCGCCCGTGTGTGGCAGCGGGGGGACATGCAGTGGTGGCGTGCCAAGTCGTCCGACACCTTCTGCCCACTGGGACCCTACATCGCCACGGATGTGAACGCCCCCAATGTGGATATATGGGCCAGGATAAACGGTAGCGAGGTGCAGCACTGCCGCTCATCGGAACTGCTGTTTGACATCCCTACCCTCATCAGCTTCATAAGCCAGGTGGTGACTCTGGAGCCGGGCGACCTCATCTTCACCGGCACATCGGGGCGTCCCGCTGAGCTTCACGATGGCGATGTGGTGGAGGTAGAGGTCTCGGGCATCGGCACCCTGCGCAATCCGGTGCGGGCGGAGATATAGCTGGTGAGGAGCGATAGGCCTGTTCACCCGTTACCGCCTTGGGGAATCCAGGCAAGGAGGAAGCTCTGGTGAGGACCATTGACCTGCGCAGCGACACCATAACCCTCCCCACGGAGGAGATGCGCCGGGCCATGGGTGAGGCGGAGGTGGGGGACGATGTCTTCGGGGAGGACCCCACTATCAACCGCCTGGAGGAAGTGGCCGCCAGTATGCTGGGTAAGAAGGCCGCCCTCTTCACACCCAGCGGTACTATGAGCAACCTCATCGCCGTCCTGGCCCATACCCGCCCCGGCGACGAGATTCTCCTGGGGAGCGAGGCCCATATGTTCTGGAACGAGGTGGGAGGCGCTGCCGCCCTGGGAGGGGTGGTGATGCGCACCATCCCCAACGACCAGGGCGGACAGATGGACCCCGACACGATAGAGGCAGCCATCCGTCCCCAGAATATCCACTACCCGCCCACCACCCTCCTCTGCCTGGAGAACACCCATAACCGCTGTGGCGGTGCTGTCCTCACCTCCGAATACACCTCCGCCGTGGCCGGTCTGGCCCACCAGCATGGCCTTGGGGTGCACCTGGACGGTGCCCGCATCTTCAATGCCGCCGTTGCCCTGGGGGTGCCTGCCGGTGAGCTGGCCCGGCCCGTGGACTCCGTCTCCTTCTGCCTCTCCAAGGGCCTCAGCGCTCCCGTGGGCTCCCTCCTCTGTGGGGGCCAGGGGTTTGTGGACAGTGCCCGCAAGTGGCGCAAGATGCTGGGAGGCGGCATGCGTCAGGCGGGGGTCATCGCCGCCGCCGGCATGGTCGCCCTGCAGCAGATGGTCAGCCGTCTGGCCGAGGACCATTCCACCGCACAGCACCTGGCCCGGGGCCTGGGCCGCATTCCCGGCATCACCATCCACCCAGAGGATGTCCAGACCAACATCGTGATGTTCCAGCCTCCGGCCACCGTCTCCGCCCCGGAGTTCATCCAGCAAATGGGTGCCCGGGGCGTCCGGTTCACCTACCCTGGGGGGCGCAAGGTGCGGGCCGTTACCCACCGGATGGTCGGCACCGAGGATATAGACGAGGCCCTGGACCGCATCGGGGCCTGCGTGAGGGGGCGGGGATAGGAGGCTGCCGCCCGGCGGCTCGCCCTCACCCGCCAGGGCCGGAGGGTGATATAATGGCGAAATATTCCCAGGGGGAGGTGCCCACATGCCCACAGCGAAGGTAAACGGGGTCAACCTATACTATGAGGTGATCGGCGAGGGTTTCCCTCTGGTCCTGAGCCACGAGTTTGGCGGAGGCTACCAGAGCTGGGACCACCAGGTCAAAACCTTCTCCGGCCACTACCGGGTCATAACCTACAACCACCGGGGGTTCCCGCCTTCGGAGGTGCCGGAGGACCCCGCCGCCTACTCCCAGGAAGAGCTGGTGGAGGACCTGCACCAGCTCCTGCACCACCTCGGCATCCGGCAGGCACACATCTGCGGGCTGTCCCTGGGGGGAAATGTAGCCCTCAATTTCGGCATCGCCCACCCGGAGATGGCCAGGGCCCTGGTCGTGGCCGCCACGGGCTCGGGCTCAACGGACCGGGAGCGGTTTGAGGTAGAGCTGGAGCAGGTGGCCCAGCGTTTCCAGACCCAGGGGGTGGAGGCGGTGGCCCGGTCCTACACTAAAGGCCCCGCCCGGGTCCAGTTGCTGCGCAAAGACCCCGAGGGCTGGCAGGAGTTCTACGAGGGCTTCGCTAACCACTCGGCCACAGGCTCGGCGCACATCCTGAGGGGAGTGATTCTCCAGCGACCGACCATCTTCGCCCTCCAGCCCAAGCTGCAGCAACTCAGCGTGCCCACACTGATTATGACCGGGGACGAGGATGACCCGTGTGTAGAGCCGGCCATTTTCATGAAGCGGAATATCCCCGGCTCGGGCCTGGCGGTCTTCCCTCAGAGCGGGCACGCCATTAACCTGGAGGAGCCAGACCTGTTCAACAGCATGGTGCTGGACTTCCTGGCCCTGGTGGAGGCGGGGAACTGGGCGGTGCGCCAGCCTCAGCAGTCCAGGGCCTCCGCCTTCCACACCGGCGACAAATAGGCCCCGCAAATAACCGGTTGCTCTGTACCAGATATGATAGTAAAATATCTGGTAGCTACTGATGAATACGCTGGACTTCCTCTCCATAGCCAGTGCGGTGTGCCCCCAGCGCACCGCCGTGTCCTTTGAGGGCACCCGGTTCAGCTTTGCCCAGCTGGAGGAGAGGAGCCACCGGCTGGCCCAGGCACTGCGCCGCCTGGGGGTGGAGCCGGGAGAGAAGGTGGCCATCATCCAGGTGGGCACCCATCAATACCTGGAGAGCTACTTCGCCACCGCCCTGGCGGGGGGGGTCTTCGTCCCCCTGAACTTCAGGGCGCGGCGGGATGAGCTCATCTACCTCGTCAACCACTCGGAGGCCCAGGTGCTGCTGGTGGGGGAGCGCTATACCGACATGGTGGATGACATCCTGCCCTCCATCCCCTGGGTGAGACACCTGGTGGCGCTGGACAGCCCCCGGCCCGGCTGGCTCCACTACCAGGACCTGCTCTCCACGCCGGAGGACGAAGAGCCGTTCCCCGAGATAGAAGACGAGGATGTAACCCTGCTGGTATATACCTCCGGCACCTCCGGCAGGCCCAAGGTGGTGCCGCTGGCCCATAGCAACATCGCCTCCTATATGGCGGACAATGTGCAGCCCGCCGACCCCGATGTGGAGGAGACCAACCTGCTCTGCGTGCCCCCGTACCATGTGGCCGGACTCCAGGGGATGCTGGCCGCCGTCTACGGGGGTCGCACCATCGCCATGCTGCGCCAGTTTGACGCCGACGACTGGCTGCGCACCGTGGAGCAGGAGGGGGTGAACCGCAGCATGCTGGTGCCTACCATGCTCAAACGCATCGTTGAGCACCCGGACTTCTCCAAGTACGACCTGTCCAGCCTGCGGGTGCTGACCTACGGGGCGGCCCCCATGCCCTTTGAGGTGATAAAGAAAGCCATTGAGATGCTGCCCGGGGTGCGGTTCATCAACGCCTTCGGACAGACGGAGACGGCGGCCACCGTTACCGCCCTGGGCCCCGACGACCATGACCTCTCCGGCACCCCGGAGCAGCGGGAGAAGAA
Source organism: Dehalococcoidia bacterium (assembly GCA_036476365.1). Taxonomy (GTDB): domain Bacteria; phylum Chloroflexota; class Dehalococcoidia; order JACVQG01; family JAHKAY01; genus JASLQE01. Next base: position 5,568 of record JAZGBK010000274.1, on the reverse strand, counting down.
CCTAAAGCGCCTGGCGGGCTCCATCGGCCGCTCCCTTCCCGGGGTGCAGATGGCGGTGCTTGACGAGCAGGGCCGGGAGCTACCCCCGGGAGAGGTGGGGGAAATCGTCGTCCGGGGCGGACAGGTGATGAAGGGCTACTGGAAGGACGCCGATAAATCGGCACAGGCCATAGATGACTGGGGATGGCTCCACACCAGCGATATGGGGTGGCGGGACGAGGAGGACTACTTCTATCTCTCTGGCCGGGGCGACGATATGGTCATCCGGGGTGGGGAGAACATCTCCCCCGAGGAGGTGGAGCAGGTGCTCCACTCCCACCCCCAGATAGAGGAGGCGGCCCTTATCGGCGTGCCCGACCCGGACTGGGGGCAGGAGCCCTGGGCGGTGGTGGTGCTGAAGCCCGGGGCACAGGCGACCGCCGAGGAGATTACGGGGTTCTGCCGCCAGCGGCTGTCCAGCTACAAATGTCCCTGCTCGGTGGTCTTCGTGGATAGCCTGCCTCGTAACCCCATGGGCAAAGTGGTGCGCCGGGTGCTCCGCGAGCAGTACGGGACTGCCCCGGTCAGCTAAGCACGCCCTCCCGGTTCAGCTCATCCATCTCCTGGGGTGAAATCCGGCACAGCTCCCGGTACACATAGTCGTTGTCCTCGCCGATGCGGTGCATGGGGCCGGAGAGGCAGGGGGTCTCCGAGAACCGGATGGGCACCGACCAGGCGATGACCTTCTCCTCCCCCTCCTCCCATTCCGTTCCCGGCTTGCCCCGCTCCGGAATGTAGTAGCGTGTGTCCCGGTAGAACTCCCTATCCTTGAGCTGGGGGCTCTCGGCCAGCTCCTGGCCCCGGGCCACGACGCCCGCCGGCACCCCGGCCTGCTGCAGGCGCTCCATGACCTCTTGGGCGGTGAAGCTCTGGGTCCACTGGGAGATAAGCCCGTCAAGCTCCTCCGCATGGCGCACCCGGTCGGCGGCGGTGAGGAACCTGCCGTCCTGTGCCCAGGGCGGACTACCCATGGCCTGGACCAGGCCGCGCCACTCCTGGTGAGTGAAGACAGCGATGGTGCACCAGCGGTCGTCCCCCCGGCAGGGGTAGGCGTTGTGGGGGGCGGCATAGCGGTGCCGGTTCCCCAGGCGCAGCGGGAAGCGCCCGTTGGCCTGGAAGTCCAGCACGGCCGGGCCTGTCGTCACCGCCCCCGCCTTGAAGATGGAGCACTCCATGAAGGCGGTCTTGCCGGTGCGGCGGCGGCGCAGGAGGGCGGCGATGATGGCCGTGGGCTGAAAGACCCCGGCATGATAGTCTGAGTAGGAGTTGTTGGCGGTCCCCGGTGTATCGTCGTCGGCGGGGCCGGTCATGGGGGAGACGCCGCACAGGTGCTGGATGAGGTTGCCAAAGGTCTTATGCTCCCCATAAGGCCCCTGGCTCCCCGCCCCCGTCTGCCACAGGATGATGATGTTGGGGTTTATCTCCCTTATCTGCGTGAAGTCCATGCCCCACTCCCGCAGCACGCGGCGACGGAAGTTGGTGACGAAGACATCGCTTATCTTGAACAGCTTTTCCAGGACAGGCTTGGCTTTGGGGTGTCGTACATCCAGGGTGATGCGCCGCTTCATGGCCTGGTATTCCGGCTGGCCGATGCCCGGCTTCCAGCCGGGGATGTAGTTCATATCGTCCAGCACCCGGTTGGTCTCTAACTTAATCACCTCGGCCCCCAGGGCAGCCAGGTAGCGCCCGGTGAGGGGCAAGGCCACCAGCGGCCCCAGCTCCAGCACCCTGACCCCGCGGAGTATCCCCTGCGGCATCATATGACTCCCCCGCTCCGCAGGGCCCCCAGCTCTTCGGGTGAAAGCCCCAGCTCATGGCAGTAGATGGACTGATTATCCTCCCCGAGCAGCGGCGCTGCCTTCCGTGGTGGGTGGATGATATCGGTATCAAAGGCACCCCGCGGGTACTTCAACCGTCCCGCAACGGGGTGGTCCAGCTCCACCCAGAAGTCGCCCGCCGCCAGGTGGGGGTCGTTGAGCATATCTTCCACCGTAGCCACCGGGAGCACCGCCAGATTGCGCCGCTGGCCCTCGGTGAACAGCTCCTGGCGGGTCAAGCCGGTAACGAACCCGATGACATAGGCTATTATCTCATCGTAGTAGGCCTGGCGGGCATGGGTACCTCCCTTATACTTGTCGTCCAGGATGGCGTCGTCGCCGGTGGCCTCTGCTATCCACCGGGCGAGGGACTCCCACTCCGCCGCCGAGACCACGCCCAGGGCAATCCAGCCGTCCTGGCAGGGAAACACCCCCATGGGCACCGTCATCCGGGAGCGCACCCCCGGGCGGCCAACATTGGTCTCGCTGAGGAGCCAGGTAAGGGCGGCGTGGTTCTCGGTATAGTAGGTAAGCAGGGCCTCCATGACCGATACATCCAGGTACTGGCCGGCCCCGGAGACCAGGTCACGGTTGTACAGCGCCGCCACGATGCCCAGGGCGGCATACTGGGCGCCGGGGAAGTGGGACTGCTCGTTGCCCTGGCGGGTAGGCGGCCATTCCGGCTCGCCGGTTATCTGCATCCAGCCGCTCATGCCCATCAGCACCAGGTCTGAGGCCTTGAAGTCCTTGTAGGGGCCGGTCTGCCCGAAGGGGGTGACGGCAGCCATCACCAGCCCGGGGTTTACCTTACGGAGCTGCTCATAGCCCAACCCCACACCGTCCAGGTAGCCTGGTGGAAAGCTCTCCACTACCACATCGGCCTTGGCCAACAGCCTCTTGAAAAGGGCCTGGCCCTCCGGCTGCTCCAGGTCCAGGGTAACGGAGCGCTTGCCGGTGTTATAGTACAGGAAGTGGAGGCTGTGCTCAGGATGAGGCACATCCTTGAGGAAAGGACCCCGGCGCCGTGATGGGTCCCCGCCGGGAGGCTCTATGCGGATGACATCCGCACCCAGATCTGCCAGCAGCTTGCCGCAGAACACCCCCAGCTCCTGGGTCAGGTCCAGGACCCGGTAGCCGGCCAAGAGTTGGTCATCGTCAGGGGCAGCAGCAGCCTCCTGCATCTGGGGCACCACCTGCTGCGCCGGGGTCGCCGGGGGCGGGCCGGGTGGCGGCGGCGAGGTGCCACCTATGAGCCAGGTTCCCGGGCTAAGCGGCCGCCAGCTTTCCTGTCTGTCCTGCGCCATCTACTATCCCCATACCTCGGCGCCGGGGGTTACCGTCCGCCAGCCTGTCCCCGTTACCGCCGCCTCCCGCGTTACCACCGTCTCCCGCGGTGCCTCGGGGATGGGGGTGCGCTTCTGCCGCTTCTGCCAGAACTGGGGCTGCCGTTTCTCGTAGAAGGCGTTGGGGCCCTCCATCTTCTCCTCGCTGATGGGGAAGCCCGGGGCCCTCTCGTTTAATAGACGCCCCATAGGGCCGGTAGACCCCTGTAGCACATCCATCTGGGCGTCAAAGCTGGCCTTAAGCAGCTCGATGCAGGTGGGGCTCATGGACAGCAGCTCCTCGCACCACTTGTCCACCTCCGCCTCCACCTGGTCCAAGGGCACTACAGTGTTCACCAGCCCCATCTCTTGGGCCTGCTGAGCGGTATATCGCCGGCAGAGATACCATATCTCTCGGGCCTTTTTGGCCCCCACTATATTGGTCAGGTAGCCCACCAGCCAGCCGTGGGCCGGGCTGGCCACCCGGGGCCCGTTCTGTCCGAAGACGGCGTTGTCAGCGGCTATGGTGAAATCACAGCAGTAGGCAGTGTGGTTTCCAGCGCCGATGGCATAGCCCTTCACCGCAGCGATACTTGGTATCCGGCACTTCCTTATGGAGTCGTTGACCTGCATCTGGGCCTGGGCCTCCGGGTTATCGAACTGGCTACGGAACTCAGCGGTGCTCTCCCACTTGACATCGCCCCCGCTGCTGAAGGCGTTGTCCCCAGCGCCGGTGAGCACCACCACGCCGAGGCGGATATCACCGCTGGCATCGTTAAGGGCCGTTACCATCTCCCGGAAGGTATGCCCTGTGGTGGCGTTGAGCACCTCGGGGCGGTTGATGGTTATCCGGGCCACCCCGCCTTCCATCTCCAGGTGATACTTCTTTTCATAGATGATGTCTGAGAACTCAAATCCGGGGACACGCTGCCACGGCGACCAAGCCATTGTCCAAGCCTCCTCTCGCTGTTTTCCTATCCGGGGTAGTACGGAGCCCCCTCCCCACCGGCGATGGCGGAGAGGAAGGTGACCTCATCGCCCTGGGCCAGCGGTGTCTGCCACCCAGGGAACTGCTTGCCGTTGACCAGCGCCATCATCCCCGCGCTGAGCTGCTTCTGGGGGTCCCGCAGCACCTGGGTGAACCGCTGCCCGTAGGACCCCTCCATGGCCTGGACCAACCCCTCCAGGGTGGCCTCGGCAGGCTCCACACTCTCCTCTTCCTTCCCCGTTATATGCCGGAACGAGCCGTAAAAGCGGACTGTGACCTTAGCCATGGAAACCTCCCAGTGGAGTCAGGAACAATACCTCGTCCCCTTCCTGCAACGGTGCCTCCCGGTCCCTGGGCTGGCCGTTTACCAGCACGGATACCCCGGCCCGTAACATCCGGGAGTCATCCCATACCATGTGGGAAAACCGGCGTCCGTACAAGCGCCCCAAGGCAGTAACCACTGTTGCCAGACTGGGGCTCGTCAGCTCCAGCACCTCATTCTTTCGCTGCGCTATACCCTCAAACACTCCCTGAAAACGGATGTCAAGTTTGGCCACAGTAACGACTCCTACAGGATACCTCCGAAGGCGGTCAGGAACTGTATCTCGTCCTCCTCCTGCAACGGTGCCTCCCGGTCCCTGGGCTGGCCGTTTACCAGCACGGACACCCCAGCCAGCATCGCCCGGGAATCGTCCCATACCATGCCGGAAAACCGGCGTCCGTGCAGGCCTGCCAGGGCGGTAACTACCTTGTCCAGGCTGGGACTGGTCAGCTCCAGCACCTCGTCCTTCCGTTGCGTTATCTCCTGGAAGACCCCCTGATAGCGGATGTTGAGCCTGGTCATCTCAGGCCTTTAGCCCGCCAGGCCCCCTTCCCCTGCCAGCACATCCGCCACATCCTTCAGGTCCAGCATCTCCAGGGTCTCCCGTTTCTGGAGGCTGGTGTTGGGGTCCCACCCCTGCCACATATAGTATTCGGTCAGGGTATGGTCCAGGAAATCGCCGGCCGTAATGCCGGCGGGGGTGGGGCCGGGGTCAGCCAGGGGCTCCTTCATCCAGCGCTCACAGAGCTTATCGTCCTTGCGGGTGTAGCCCAGCCGGCTATTGAAGGCCTTCTCCATGTTGGCAGTGCGCCTGCCCACCAGGTATATCTCCTCCGGAGTAATGGGCACGCCGGTAATGGCCGTATAGGCATCGGCATGGGTGCCCGGCGGCAGGTTTATGGGGTCAAACAAGGCCACCAGGATGCAAACACCCAGGCAGTTATAGGTACAGGTGATGTGCTCGGTTATCGCCGAGAGTGCGCCCTTCATATTAGGCACAAACCGCTCCCCGGCCTCCGGCCTGCCCAGCATGGCCTGGGAGATGTCGGTGCGGCCCATCTTGTCCACCAGGGTCACCGC